>CAJWKX010000001.1 GCA_913043015.1 uncultured Candidatus Pelagibacter sp.
GTTTTGTTTTTTTTGATAATAAAGTACAGATTGATGCAAAAATAAAACTTTGAGTTTCTTTGCCGCCAAAAGCTCCTCCTACTCTTCTTACTTCAACATTTATGCTATTGTTTCTTTGATTAAGCATCTTGGCAATGATTTGCTGAGTTTCACTTGGATGTTGTGTACTAGAATAAATTTTAAAATCATTGTCTTCTTGTGGAATAACAAATGCAATTTGGCCTTCTAGATAAAAATGTTCTTGGCTTCCCAATGTAAAGGAATTTTTTAAATGATTTTTTGCCTTACTAATTTTTCTTAAAGGATTTCCTCTTTTGATTTTTCTTCCTTTTAAAACAAAAAGTTTTTTTCTTAATGCATCTTTCGTATCAATAACTAGTTTTAAAGTTTTGTAAGTTATTTTAGCTTTTAGAACGGCTTTCCTCGCAAGTTCGGTTGATGTTGCTGCTACAGCAAACAATGGTTGACCAAAATATTCAGCTTTTTTTGGAAAAATTGGGTCGCCATCATGCACAGCCCCAACATCATTTCGTCCAGGAATATCCTTAGAAGTTACTACTGAAATCACTCCTTCGCTTTTCCATACTTCTTTTAAATCTAATTTACTAATGATCGCGTGAGCTTTTTTACTATATCCAATTGCACCATACAATGTACCTTCGGGCTCAACTATGTCATCTATGTAATTAGCATATCCGCTAACATGTTTAGACCCACTTTCATGAGGTTTTGCTTGTTCAATGAAAGAATTTCTATTCATTTTAAGCGTTTATCCTTATTAATTTTTTTTGCTTAACTTCTAAAAAACATTTTTCCAATAAATTTTTTGCAACTTCCATACGGTATTTTTTGCTAGCTCTAACATCAGTAATAGGCTTAAAATCTTTTTCTAATAGTTTTTTTGCTTTATCAATTGTTTTATCTGATAAAAAAGAGTTTAGAAGTATTTTTTCACAGTTAAAAGCTCTCTTAGGAATGCTTGTCATTCCACCGTAAGCAATTCTTATTTTTTTTATTTTATTGTTATTATTAATTTCAATATTAAAAGAAGCACAAACAGATGAAATATCATCGTCAATTCTTTTCGAGATTTTATAAGCTTTAAAAATATTTTTTTTTAATAATGGAATTCTTATTGAATGAATAAATTGCCCTTTTTTAAGTTTAGTTTTACGATAACCAATAAAAAAACCATTTAATGGTAAAATTTGTGTTTTGCTTTTATCTTTAATCACGATTTGTGAATCAAGCGCTAATAACAACGGCAATGTATCGCCAATAGGACTTGCTGTTGCTATATTTCCTGCAATTGTACAGATATTTCTAATCTGAACTGATCCATATCTTTTTAATATTTGAGAAAAATCAGGAAAATATTTTTTTACAAAAGACTCAAAATTTATTAAAGGAGTTGTAGCTCCTACTTCGATGTAACTATTATTCTCTTTTATATAATTTAATTCATTAATTGAATTCATATAAATTAGAGAATTCAAATTTTTTCTTTCTTTGGTAACAATTAAAGAAACATCAGTGCCTCCGCTTATTAATTTAGAATTTGGTTCTTGTCTAAGGATGCTTTTTAACTCGTTTACTGACTTAGGTGCAAAATATTTTTTATTACCATTAATTATAGCTATATTTCTCTGTTTTATTTTTTTTAAAAGACCTAAAGTAATTTTTTTATTTCTACTAAAATGGTCAAGCCCACTTTCTTTATTTAAGCTTTTTGCTGCATCGATTATGGGCCTATAACCAGTGCATCGACAAAGATTACCTTGAATTGAATCTTTAATAATAGCTTCATTATAAGAAGAATAATTTTTGTACATTGCAAACAAAGCCATCACAAATCCTGGGGTGCAAAAACCACATTGTGATCCGTGATAATTGACCATTGCCTTTTGTACTGGGTGTAACTCATTTTTTGAAACTAGATCTTCAACTAATATAAGTTGTTTACCTTCCAAACTTGTAACAAATGCAATGCAAGCATTAATTGCTTTATAATTTATATTATTATTTTTTAATTCTCCTAGTACTACTGTACACGCGCCACAACCACCCTCAGCACAACCTTCTTTAGTTCCAGTTTTTTTTAATTTTGTTCTTATAAAATTTAATAAAGTTTCATTTGGATCAGGATTAGAAAGTTCTACAATTTCATTTTTGTGAACAAATTTAATGATGTTGGAAGTCATTTAGCTTCCTCGATAAGTAGAATAGCTCCACGGTGAGACAAGTAAAGGCACATGATAATGTTGTGTGGCATTAGAAATCCCAAACTTTATTATTACATCATCTAAAAATGGAATTTCTGATGTCTCAGTTATTTTTTTAAAATAATCCCCCACAAAAAAAACAAGTTCGTATTTACCTTCTTTAAAATTTTCACCCTCAATTAAAGCTTTGTCGGTTCTTCCATCATTATTTAATATAACGCTGTTAAGTTTTTCTTTTTTGTTATTTTCAACATAATATAGATCAACTTTAATACCCTTGCCTGGTTTGCCTGAATAAACATCTAATACATGTGTAGTTAATTTTGTCATATAGTTATCTATATATTATACAATAATTGCATAATTAAAATATTAAAACTAAGATAAGAAAATTCATACATGAACACAGTAGATAAGGTTAATAATTTAAGTAAATCTGATTTTATATCTATCTTTGGAAATGTTTTTGAAAAAACCAGTTGGATTGCAGAAAAAACCTATGAGTTAAAACCTTTTTTGAATTTTAAAACTTTGCAAAAATGTTTCTTGTCAGTTTATGATAAATGTAATGATAAACAATATTTAGAAATTTTTAATTTGCACCCTCAATTAGCTATTGAAAAATTTATGACAAATCATTCTCAAAAAGAGCAAAGCCAATCTAAATTAGACAAATGCACTAAAGAAGAGCTTCAAGAGTTTATTCAATTAAACCATGATTATGATAAAAAGTTTAATTTTCCATTTATTATTGCAGTATCAGGTTTAAATAAAAATGAAATTCTTGATAATTTTAGAAAAAGAATAAATAATAATGTTATTGAAGAATTTGAAGAAGCAAAGATTCAGGTTAAAAAAATTGGCACTTTAAGACTTAATCAAATCTTGGAAAAGGTAAATGAAGATATTTGACTGTTTTATGTACTTCGATGAAGAAGTTGTTTTAGATGTAAGATTAAATTCTTTAGACAAATATGTTGATTACTTTGTAATAGTTGAAAGTAATTTTACTCACAAAGGTGATAGAAGAGATTTAAAATTTAATCATAACAAATTTGATAAATTTAAGAATAAAATTATTTATTTAGTTTACGATAAACAGCCCAAAGGAATAGAAACTGTAAATAAAAATGATAGTGAAAACGAAAAATCAAGAAAATATATCCTTAATGCAGCGCTTAGAGAGAATGAACAAAGAAATTTTATACAAGATGGTTTAAATAAAGCAGAAGACAATGACATTATATTAATATCTGACGTTGATGAAATTCCTAATCTTTCTGAGGTTAACCTTAATAACATTAATGAAAAAATTATCATGTTCCAACAAGATATGTTTTATTATAAGTTTGATTTAAAAGTTCCTGACATTGTATGGACTGGCACAAAAAGTTGTAGAAAAAAAGATTTATTAAGCCCACAATGGTTGAGAAATGTAAAAGATAGAAAATATTCTCCCTTTAGAATTGACATATTATTTTCAAAAAAAAAATATAGTAGTATAAAATTCATTGGTAATGGTGGATGGCACTTTTCAAACATTAAAACAGCTGAAGAAATTGAACACAAACTTAAATCATACCTTCATCATAGAGAATTTGATGAACAATCATTAACGGTTGAGGAAATTAAAAATATTATTGAAAATAAACAAGCAATTTATGATTTAAAGGTTGATAAAAAAGTAAAAAAAATAGGAAATGGAAGTAAACTTGTTAAATTTGAATTTGATAAATTGCCAATTTATATTCAACAAAATAAACATAATTTAATGAAATGGTTAGATTAAAATGAAAGGTTATTGGATAGCATTATATAAAAAAGTTGAAAGTAAAGAAAACCTCACAAATTATGCTTCAAAAGTCACTGGAATAATAAAAAATCATGGTGGAAAACCGCTGGTAAGAGGTGGCGAATATACTTGTCTTGAAGGAGAAAATTTTCCAAGAACAGTTATTTGGGAGTTTCCAAGCTATAATAAAGCTTTAGAGTGTTACAATTCTAAAGAATATCAAGAGGGTTGGGAGTTAGCTAAAAAAACTACAATTAGACATTTACAAATAACAGAAGGTTTTAATACTGAATAGGTTCGTTATCTATTGATCTCCATAAATACCAGGTAGCTACTGAACAATAGGGAGAAAATCTTTTTTTTAACAAATTTATAAAACTTTTTGGTGGAAGATATTTTTTATTATAATTATTAGAAATTGCTTTTAAAAGACCAATGTCTTGAATGGGCCAAATATTTGATCTATTAAAAGTAAATATTAAAACCATTTCTGCTGACCATCTTCCTATTTGTCTTAAGCTTGATAGGTAATTAATAGCCTCTTCATCTGTCATTTTATTTATTAATTTTGGATTAAAAGATTTATTTATAAATTTTTTTGCTAAACTTTTAATTCCTTTTGCTTTTTGTCTACTTAAACCACATTTTTTTAATTTAGATGTATTTAATTTATCTACTACTCTTGGGATAATTTTTTTTCCACAACAAGATTTAAATTTTAAAAAAACTGAATTCGCTGCTGCAACACTAATTTGTTGACCAATAATACTTTTACAAAGTGAAAAAAAAATATTTTTTCTAGTTTTTAAATAGTGATTAGAAAAATTGCTAATTAAATTTCCCAATACCTTATCTTTTTTTTTCAAATAAGATTTGGCTTTATTCCAATATATTGGTGGTTTGCTCATGTCCAAAAATTGAAACTTGTTTTTTTCAAATAAATCTCTCTTCTAAAAATAATTATCGATGACAAAATAACTAAAGAAGCGCCAACTAAAGTTTTATAGCTTGGTATTTCGTTCCAAATTAAGTACCCAAAAAATATTGCAAATAATAAAGATAAATATTTTAATGGACTAACTAATGAAACCTCAGAAAATTTATAGGATTGGGTTAATAATAAATTTGCTGCTCCGCCTAAAATGCCAACCAAAGAAAGTAAAATAAAGTCTTTAAGACTTGGCATTATCCATCCATAAGGCAAAGTTAAAAAACTTGTCATCATTATAGTAAATGAAAAATAAAATCCTATAAGCCAAATGGGTTCTGTTAATGAAAGTCGTCTAATAACAATTGCAACATATGAAAGTCCAATACAAAAAATAATTGGATACAAATAGTAGATATTAAATGAATTTAGACCAGGCTCTGTAATAATTACAATTCCAATAAATCCAACAAGAACAGCAAGCCATCTATACATGCCTACTTTCTCATTTAAAAAAAAGATAGACATAATCGTTATAAATATTGGTGCAGCAAAAGAAATACTGACTACAGTTGCTAATGGAAGTTTTCTAAGCGCAATAAAAATTGCAATTAAAGCAATTAATCCCGATAAACATCTTTGAAAATGCAGTTTGTGTCTTTTAGTCTGATAGAAATTTCTAAGTCTTTCTCTTGGAATTAGTAAAAAAATTGGAATTAAACCAAAAAAACCTCGAAAAAAAATTACTTCTCCTATGGGATAATTGTCCGACCATTTTACAATTAGATCCATAAATGAAAATGCACATACTGAAAGAAACATGTACAAAAAACCTAATTGATTTTGAGTTAACATAAGAATAGTTTTTAGATTAATTAAAACAATAATCAATGGAAATAGCAGTTTTAGCTTTAGGATGTTTTTGGGCACCAGAAATAAAGTTCAGTAAATTAGAAGGAGTAGAAAAAACTGAAGTTGGTTATTGTGGAGGCAAATCAATTAAAACAAACTACCAAGAAGTATGCACGGGTAATACAAATCATGCAGAAGTAGTAAGATTAGAGTTTGATGAAAAAAAAGTTACTTATGAACAAATATTAAATTATTTTTTTGAAATTCATAACCCAACAACACTAAATAGACAAGGTCCAGATTTTGGCACACAATATAGAAGTGAAATTTTTTATACTAATGAAGGTCAAATGAAAATTGCCCTTAAAGTATTAGATAAATTTAACAATATCTATAAAGGCAAAGTTGTAACCAAAATCTCTAAAATAAATAATTATTGCCAAGCAGAAAAATATCATCAAAAATATCTAGAAAAAAAAATTTAAAATATGTCATTAGTTAGTACGGATTGGCTGGAAAAGAATATTGATGAAGTAAAAATAATTGACTGTTCTTGGCATATGCCAAATATAAATCGAAATCCTTACAAAGAATATCTTAGTGAACACATTAAAAATACTATTTTTTTTGACTTAGATAAAAATTCAAATCAGAAATCAAATTTACCACATATGCTCACTGATAATAAATCATGGGAAAAAATAGTTTCTTTAATGGGAATTTCTAATAGTGACGAAATTATAATTTATGATAATTCGGATGTAATAAGTTCTTGTAGATGTTGGTATAATTTTATTTATTTTGGTCACTCTCCGAAACTTGTGCATGTGCTTGATGGTGGATTAAAAAAATGGAAATTAGAAAAAAAACCTACGACAAATATTTCAATAAAAAATAAAATTTCCAATTACATTGCTGAAGAAAATAAAGAATTAGTAAAAAACAAAAATCAAATAGATCAAAATATTTCAAATAAACAGTTTGAGGTTGTTGATGCTAGAAGCAAAGGTCGATTTGAAGGAAAAGATCCTGAGCCTAGAAAAAATTTAAGAAGTGGTTCAATACCTAAATCTCATTGTTTGCCATTTGGAAAACTAATTAATAAAAACCATACATTTAAAGATCCAAGTGAAATATTATTAAATTTTAATAAAATTATTGGATCTAAGCTGCCTTTAAATGTTGTTTTTTCATGCGGTTCTGGAGTAACTGCTGCTGTTTTAGCTCTTGCTTATTCTATAATTAATACTAAATATGTCCCAACCATTTATGATGGTTCTTGGGCAGAATACGGTAAAATTGAATAAGAATGAAAAGATCTACTAAAATAGCGACAGTAATCGTAATTTTCTTTTTTATAATTGCTGCTGTCATTGTTGCGCGAACAATGATTGGAATGCATTTTAGTAAAAAATTTGGAAAAAGACCGCCGCCAGGAATAATTGTAACAAATGTTAATCAAAAAAAATTTCAAAATAAAATTGAAACTTTTGGAACTGCTGTACCAATAAGAAGAAAAGCATACAACATAGAAAAATTTGAAATTATTTCACCAATTAAATTCAATCAAAAAGTAAAAAAAGGAGAATTAATAGCAAAACTAAAAACTAGAAATATTATTGCACCATTCGATGGAGTAATAGGAAAAAGAAATTTTTCGGATGATATTGAAGTATCAGAAAGTTCTATAGTTATAAATTTAGAAGATTCATCTATTTTATATGTTGATGTAGATATTCCTGAAATATACTCACGGTTTATTACTAATGAATTATCTGCAGATATTAAGTTTCCCGGCAACAATAAAAAGGTTTATAAAGGAATTGTAGTTTCTACTGCAAGCAAAATAAATACTGAAAAAAGATCTTTAGCAGCAAGGATTAGTTTAGATAATAGTAATCTTGAAATATTGCCTGGGTCTCTTTTAGAAATTTCAATAAATTATAATGAACGAAATTCTTTAAGTATACCAGACACGAGTGTGATTTTAGAAGGAAACAAAGTTTATATTTACAAAGTAAGTCAAGATAACTTAGCTAAAAAAACAAAAATTGAAATTGGCATAAGAGATGATGGTTTTCTTGAGGTTACTTCAGGATTGAATGAAGGAGAAACAATTGTAGCAGAAGGTCTAAAAAAAATAAGACCCAACGGTAAAATCAAACCTATAAACAAATAATGTATATAACGGATCTAAGTATTAGAAGACCTGTAGTTTCATGGGTACTATCTCTTATTTTAATTGTATTTGGAATTTTTGTTTTTTGGAAGTTGCCAGTAAGAGAGCTTCCATCGGGTTTACAACCGCCTGTTGTGCAGGTTAAAGTTGACTATAAATCTGCATCCGCACCAATAATTGATGAGGAAGTTACTCAAGTAATTGAGGATGTAATAGGTGGCGCGGAAGGAATTAAAAATATTGATTCAAAATCAGAAAATGGAAAAAGTACTATCAATATAGAATTTGATACAGAAATTGATTTAGATGATGCGGCAAATGATATAAGGGAAAGGGTTGCAAGAGTAGTTGACACTTTGCCATCTGAATCAAAGCCGCCTCAAATACTTAAACAAGCAGCTGGATTTACAACTACGATGTGGTTAGCTCTATCATCGTCTACTTGGAGCGATTTGGAACTTGGAGATTATGCTGAAAGATACTTAGTAGATCAATTTTCAAGTGTTAAAAATGTTGGAAGAATTTTGGTAGGAGGTTTAAGAGAATTAAGTGTAAGAGTTTGGATAGACCCTGTAAAATTAGCCGCAAATAATTTAACAATTCAAGAGGTTGAAGGAGCTCTAAGAAATGAAAATGTAAGCTTGCCCGCTGGTACATTGGAAGCAAGTAACATAGATTTAACAATTAATTTAGACAAATCATACAACGACTTAGAAAAGCTAAAACAACTACCAATTAAAAAAAGTAAGGATAATTTGGTTAGACTTTCTGACGTTGCTAATATTGAGTTTGGCCCAGTATCAGAAAAAGCTTTATTTAGAGCACAAAGCAAAGACGTGTTAAATTTAAAGACTGTTGGAATCGGTGTATATGCTAGGAGTGGCGCATCCACAGTAGAACTTTCAAAAGAAATTAAAAAGAAAGTTAAAGAACTAAAAAAAAATCTACCAGAAGGATTAAATTTAGAAATAGCTTTCAATAGAGCAACATATATTGGAGCGGCAATTAATGAAGTTTATAAAACTTTAATTATTGCTTTCGTTTTAGTTGTTATCATCATTTATTTATTCCTAGGGAATCTTAAAGCAGTCATTGTACCTGCTGTAGCTTTGCCTGTAAGCTTAATTGCAACCTTTTTAGGAATTTACTTATTTGGTTTATCAATAAATATTTTTGTTTTGTTAAGTTTTATATTGGCAATAGGAATCATTACTGATGACTCGGTCATAATGACTGATGCAATTTATAGAAGAATTGAAAATGGCGAAACACCATTAGTTGCTGCTTATAAAGGTTCAAAACAAATAACTTTTGCAATTATTGCTACGACATTAATTTTAGTTGCAGTTTTTTTACCATTGATTTTTATAGAAGGAATAGCAGGAACTTTGTTTAGAGAAACAGCAATTGCATTATCTTTTGCAATTGTAGTTTCATCATTTGTTGCTTTAACTTTATCCCCAATGCTTGGTAGCAAATTTTTAGATAAGAAAACAAAGACAAATTTTTTTGTAGTAAAATTTGATAAATTTTTTAAAGGTTTTTCAAACTTCTATCAGGAAACACTGATATTTTGGTTAGATAAAAAGAAAACAATTATAACGTTTATTATATTAATCATAATAGGTTCTGGATTATTGTATAATTTTACAAAAAAAGAGCTTCTGCCCATAGAAGACAGAGGTGCATATCTAGTTATAGGTTTTACAGATGAGGGGAGTTCATTTCAGTATACTCAAAAAAGAGCAGAGGATATAGAAAAAAGACTTATACCTCTTTTACAAGCAGAGGATAGTCCTTACAATAGATTTCTCATGATAGTTCCAGGCTTTGGGTCTGATAATAGTTTCATAATTATTGCACTATTAGATAATTGGAAAAATAGGAAGCAAAATTCTCAGATAATTATGAGGCAAGCAATTGGAAAAATAGTGACCGTTCCTCAAACATTGGCTTTTCCAATATCTCCTCAAGCAATAAGAGTATCAAATTATAATAAACCAGTTCAAATGGTTATTTTAGGAACTTCTTACGAAGAATTACAAAAAATACAAACTGATGTAATAAGAAAATTAAGACAAAATAAAAATTTATTTCAAATTGAATCAGATTATTCAAGAAACAAACCAGAGGTAAAATTGCTTATAAACAAAAACAAAACAAAAGACTTAGGTATATCTACTCAATCCATTGGTCAAACTCTTGAAACTCTTTATGGTGGAAAAACTGTTACAAAATTTAATAAACTTGGAAAAGAGTATCCAATTATTCTCCAACAATATTTGGATAATAGAAAAAATAAAGAAAGTTTAAGTAAAATTTTTGTTAGATCGGAAAATACAGGAAGATTAGTTTCTTTAGCAAATTTAGTTGATTTTAAAGAGGAGGGATCTGCCAATAAGTTATCAAGATATAATAGACAAAGAGCAGTTACTATATCTGCAAATATCAGTGAAAGTTACACATTATCCGAGGCAATCAAATATTTAGAAAAAACTATGACTGAAGTTGCGCCTGAAAATCAAATTACTTGGAAAGGTAAATCGGAAGAATTAAAAGAAACCAGTAATGAGCTATATATAATTTTTGCTTTGGCTCTATTAACTGCATTCCTGGTAATGGCAGCAACATTCAATTCATTCGTACATCCTTTTGTTATTGTACTTACTGTGCCGCTAGCTGTTTTTGGTGGATTAGTATTTATTTTATTTTTAAATAGCTCTATAAATATTTTCTCTCAAATTGCTCTTGTCATCCTCATTGGAATTTCAACAAAGAACAGTATTCTTATTGTAGACTACGCTAATCAATTAAGAACAGCTAACAAAGATATTGAAAGTGCAGTTAAAGAAGCATGTGATCTTAGATTTAGACCAATCATTATGACATCTCTAAGTACTATGATTGCAATGATGCCTTTAATCGTTGGAAATATAGGACCAGGTGCTGGCGAAGGATCTAGGCTAGCTGTTGGCGCAACTATATTAGGTGGAATGATAATCTCAACATTCTTTACATTATATGTAACACCAACAATGTATTTAGCTTTAGCTAGAAATACAAAAAGAATTGATGCTGTAGATATAGAATTGAAAAAACAACTTCATTAAAAAATAATATATTTTTTTCTATTTAGTGATTTACTACACTTGTTAAGTTGATTTTTATATTTGTCTGATTGTTGTTTTACTTTTTTGGCTAGTAGAATTATCTTTGGCTTTTCTTTATATTTTTTGTAATTACCCCATCCTTCATGATAAGCAATGTATTGCCTAAAAGCATCTTTTTTTGAAATTTTGAGTAATTTTTCAGTTTTATTTGTGTACCATCCAATAAAATCTACACTATCTTTAAATCTTGTTCTTGTAGCCAATTTATTATTTGTTTCTTCTTTATATTGCTTCCATGTCCCTTTAACCGCTTGAGAATATCCTAAAGAACTTGATGGTCTTCTATAAGGTATAACTTTAAATATTTTTAATCTTTTTGGTCTAGCTAACCAATCAAAATCTGACTCCATTTTAATGAATGCTAATTGAATATAAATAGGTGTTCCCCATTTTTTTTCTGTTTTCTTTGCATGTTTATACCAAAGATATCTTTCAGAAAAAATTGAGCAACCATCTGCGGTATTTTTTGGAATAGAAGAACAAGCAGAAATTAAAAAAAATATAAATAAAAATAATAATTTATTTTTCCGAATCACCTTTTAACTTATAGTTTATTTATTTTTTTTTCTCCATTCCCAAGGCATATCAAATTCTCCTTGCCAAATACCTAATTTGAGATTTTTAGCCACACTCTCATGGTATAAATATTTCTTTGAATATTTTAGAAATGCTACAGCATCTCCAGTTGTCACCATATAAGCATTTAACCATATCCAATAACTTTCTTCTTCTACAATTGACTCAACGCCACATATGCCTAAAATTCTTCCATAAATATCAACGTTGTCATGGACACAAAGTACATTTTTATTTTCTATAATTCTTTTTAAACTTTCAGAAGACTTAATGCCACAATTGTAATCTTTGTTATTTCTATCTTTGCAAATTTGTTTTTTTTCTGGAGCATCAATACCAAATAATCTTACCTTAAAATTTTTAAAAATTTTATCTTTGGGCATCCAATGCCTAATGATTATTGTATCTCCATCAATGATTTTTACTTTTCCAAATAAACTTGATTTAAGAGATACTGTTTTTTCTTTAGAATTAGATGGTGTTGGGATAAAAAAATTTATAATTAAAAATAAAGATATTAAACTACTTAAAATCCATTTTTGCTTTTTCATTAAGCTCATCCATTTTTTTCCTTATTTCTTCATCAGCTATATTATGATCTTTTAAGTCTGCTTTTAATTTTCTAAAAACATCTTCGTCTCCTGCTTCTTCAAAATCAGCTTTTATAACTGATTGTATATATTCTTTTTCTTTTTCCTGATCATAACCTAAAATTTGTGAAGCCCATTGACCAAGATATTTATTTCTACGTGCACTAACTTTAAATTGAAGCTCGTTGTCATGTGCAAATTTTTTTTCAAAACTTTTTTCTCTTTCATCAAAAGTACTCATTTTTTTCTCCAAAAATTATATATATTTATTAGTAAAATTGATAATAAAACTCCAATAATATTACCAAACAAGTCACTATATTGAAATGATCTGTTCGGTATAACTAAATGTAAAACTTCGAGAATTATGGAAATTAATATTAAATAATTAAGAATAATCTCTTTACTACTTTTGTAATATGCAATTAGACCTATTAAGGACAATAATAAAAATGCATATACATGATTGGATGAGACTAAAAAATCCCTAGTTACCTGAGGTTGAGTGCCAAAATCTCTATAAATAAAATAACCTAATATACTTCCTGGATATACATAAAGAATTATAAAAATAACATTTAGAACTTGAAATAATATTTTTATCTTAGACATAATTATCTTATATTTAAATTTCACAAATGAGTCATTTAATTTTAGTAAGACATGGACAAAGTGAATGGAATCTTCAAAATAGATTTACAGGATGGGTTGATGTAGAACTTGCTGTGCAAGGAAAACTTGAGGCTTGCAAAGCAGGTGAATTAATTAAAGATTTAAATATTAAAATAGATTATTTTTTTTGCTCTTATCAAAAACGCTCAATGGAAACCTTAAAATTAATCTTAAACACAATAAGAATTAAAAATGATGCAATCAAAAGAGCCTGGCAATTGAACGAAAGGCATTATGGAGCTTTAACCGGTCTAAATAAAGATGAAATGAAAAAAGTTTATGGGGAAAAAAAAGTACATGAGTTTAGAAGATCATGGGATGTGCCCCCAGAACCATTAAATAAAAACAACCCATATCATCCTATAAATATTGAAACTTATAAAGATATTCCGAGAGAAAAAATTCCAGACACAGAATCTTTAAAAAATACTTATGAGAGAGTTATTCCTTATTTTAAAGAAAATATTTTAACAAAAATTGATAAAAATATTCTAATAGCAGCTCATGGAAATTCGATTAGAGCCATTTGCAAATATTTATTTAATCTAGATGAAAATAAAATAACAAAACTTGAAATTCCAACAGGAAACCCTTTAATACTAAAATTTGACGAAAATAAAAAACTAATTAGTGGAAAATATCTTGATAAAGAAAGAGCAAAAGACCTTTTAGCTTTTAATTAATTTATTATAAATTTCTAAATTAGTAATATGGATAAATTCGTTCAAACTTTCAAAACCATATAATTTTTGACCATTTATTAATTCATTCCAAATTTTAGAAATCGAAAAAGAAGTATTTTTATAATTTAAGAAAATATTTTTATTTATAATTTGACAACCAGTAAAAATATAATTTTTATCTCCATAATTAAATAATTTATTGAAATTAAAACTAAAATCTCCTTTAAGATATTTATCGTAGCTTATTTGTTTGTTTACAACCATAAGAATATTTTGAACCTTATTATTATAATAAAAATTTTCCATTTCTTTAATTATCTTTATATATTTCAAATTCCAGATTGTATCGGGGTTGAAAATTATAAAATCATTTTCATTAGAATTTTTAATTAAATTTAATATACCGCCTCCTGTACCTAGAATTTGATCACCATCACGAATAACTTCTATATTTAGATCAAAATCTCTAGTGGAAATAAAATTCTCTATTTGATTTTCTAAATAGAAAGTATTGATTTTAATTTTTTGAATATTTAATTTTTTTATTAAATTAATTGTATTTTCTAATAATGTAATTTTATTTACTTCAATTAATGGTTTTGGTTTTTCTAATGTTAAAGGACTTAATCTTTTTCCATATCCAGCACATAAAATTAAGGCAGTTTTAATTTTCATTTTGATTCTCTTATTTTTTTAGGAAAATATTTATCTAAAACAAATTTTAACTCTTCAAATTTGAAATTTTTATTAATTCTATATTCAATTAGTTTCCAAACATGAGGAATTAACTTTAAATAATTATGCTTTTTATCCCTAATTGATAATCTTGTAAAAATTCCAATAATTTTAAGATTTCTTAAGACCGATAATATTTCAAAATCATTTTTCAATTTATTTGCATCTACTTTTTTATTGGATCTAATAAACTCTAAAAAAATTTTTTCTTTCAATTTATTAGAAGTTTTAATCCTGACATCATCTACTAAAGAAGCAAGATCATAAGCTATATTCCCATATAATGCATCTTGAGTGTCTATAACGCCAATATTTTTTTTCACTTTCATTAAGTTTGAAACATGAAAATCTCTATGAACAAAAATATTATTTTTTAATTTCATATTTGAAAGAAGTTTAATATAAATTTTATTCAATTGTACTTTTAATGTATTTACTTTTTGTTTTTTAATTATTTTTGGAACATACCAATCAGTAAATAAATTTGCTTCATTTAAGATTATTTTATTTGAATAAATTGGTATTTTATATTTGGTTTTTAAAAATGTTTTTATCTCTTTTGTTTTTATTTTTTGAATTTTGATTAACAGGAAAATAATTTTTTTAAAAATACTTAATTTATTTTTTTTTGTTGTTTTTAATTCTTTAACAATTGAGATATCTCCAAAATCATTTACTTCAATAAAATTATTATCGTAATTTTGGTTTAAAAGTTTAGGAGCAAGTATACAGTTATTTAATAAAATTTTATTTATCGCATCATAGATTAATAAATTTTTCTTTTTTTCCTTTTTAGAATAAACAATAATCGAAGTCTGATTATTATTTCTTTTTCTAAAAAATGTTCTGAATGAAGCATCTCCTTTAATTTTTTTCAAATTGTAATTATTTAAACTCATCCATTAATTTTTTTTTATAAGTTGAAGAAATGATTAAGCTTCTTTTAGTTAAATTATCTTCATAATTAAATAATAAATCTGTTCTTTTTTCTGGCTTTTCTTCAATAACCTCAGGCCACTCAACAAAGGTAATGATACTAGAATAGTTTTCGAATAGACCTATATTTTTTATTTCATTTGAGTCTTTTAATTTAAATAAATCATAATGTTGGATAATTAAATCATTTATCTTATATTCGTTTACTATATTGAACGTGGGGCTAGGTACTTCTGTTTGAGTTAAATTATTTTTTTTTTGCAAATGATTGATAAAATATTTTATAAATGTTGTTTTTCCAACGCCAATTTCTCCAAACAAAAAAATTATATCTCCCTTTTTTAAATATTCAGAACATTTTTTTGAAACTATTTCAGTTTTTTGTTCTGAGGAAATATCTATTTTGCTACTTTTAGTAGCGATATGCATCCGATTTAAATGGTCCTTGTTTTTTAACACCAATATATTCTGCTTGTTCATTTGTAAGTTCTGTTAATTTGGCACCTACTTTTTTTAAGTGAAGTTTTGCAACTTTTTCATCTAAAGTTTTAGGTAAAACATAGACTTTATTTTCATATTTTACAGAATTATGCCATAGTTCTATTTGCGCAATAACTTGGTTAGTAAAAGACGCGCTCATCACAAAGCTTGGATGTCCAGTTGCACAACCTAAGTTCACCAATCTTCCTTCGGCAAGTAAAATAATTCTTTTTCCATTGTTAAGTTCTATTTCATGAACTTGAGGCTTGACTTCATTCCATTTATAATTTTTAAGAGCATCAACTTGAATCTCATTATCAAAATGCCCAATATTACATAATATTGCACAATCTTTCATTTTTCTCATATGATCTGCAGTAACAATGTCTTTATTGCCAGTTGCAGTTACAACGATATCAGCTTTTTCTATTGCTTCTTCCATCAAAACTACTTCATAACCTTCCATTGAAGCTTGAAGAGCACAAATTGGATCTGCTTCTGTAACCATTACTCTTGCGCCACTTTGTCTTAATGAAGCAGCACTTCCTTTTCCCACATCTCCAAAACCTGCAACAATAGCAACCTTACCTGACATCATTACATCTGTAGCTCTTCTAATACCGTCTACTAAACTTTCTCGACAACCATATAGGTTATCAAACTTTGATTTGGTCACTGAATCATTGACATTAATTGCTGGAATTAAAAGTGTTTTTTCTTTTTCCATTTTTTTTAATGCTTTAACTCCTGTTGTAGTTTCTTCTGATACTCCCTTGATATCTTTTAATAAATTTTTATATCCTTTATGCATTAATGCGGTTAAATCGCCGCCATCATCTAGAAGCATATTTGGTATCCAGTCTTTTTTACCTTCAATCGTTTGTTTAATACACCACCAATATTCTTCCTCTGTCTCACCCTTCCAAGCAAAAACTGGAATTCCAGCTTTGGCAATTGCTGCAGCTGCATGATCTTGTGTGGAAAATATATTACATGAAGACCACCTAACTTCTGCACCAAGTTTTACCAAAGTTTCAATTAAAACTGCTGTTTGTATAGTCATATGCAAACATCCTAAAATTTTTGCACCTTTTAATGGCTTTTTATTATTGTACTCTTCCCTCAAAGCCATGAGCCCAGGCATTTCTGTCTCTGCTATAGAAATTTCTTTTCTACCAAATTCTGCTAATTCAATATCTTTAACTCTAAAATCATTCATACAGTAGGGTTTCTACAACTAAATGTTATTTTATCAACTTATATTTTAGGAAAAGTAATTTCAATTTTAGCACCTTTTTGATCTGTGTTGTTTGAAGCTGAAATTGTACCATTGTGTAACTCAACTAAGTTTTTTACTATATTTAAACCTAATCCCGAATGCTCTCCAAACATTTTAGGTCTATTGCTATAGAATCTTTTGAAAATTTTATTAGTATCTTTTTCTTTAAATCCTTCACCTTCATCAATGACTTTTAAAATAATATTTTCATCTTTATCTTCTGTTAGCACTACATCAATAGTTTGATTATCTTCACTAAAAGATATCGAATTATCTAACAAATTAGCAATTATTTGTTCAATCCTATTTTCAATTCCTAAAATAACGCAATCTTTAGAACTGTTTGTCTTCAAGACAATTTTGATCCCTCTTTTGGAATTATAAATACTATTAAAATCATCAACAACAGAGTTTGCAATTAGTTTTAAATCTAACTTTTTCATTTTTTCTTTGGTAATTGCCAGTTCATCTTTCAACATCTGGGAATAATCTGTTATTAATCTTTCAATTCTTGTTACATCTTGAGAAACTATATTAACTAATTTGTCTCTTTGAGATTTATCTTCTGTTTCTGAAATTATTTCTGATGCACTTTTAAGAGATGCAAGAGGATTTCTAATTTCATGAACTAAATCAGTAGAAAAATTTTCAGCATTATTAATTCTTTTATGAAGTTCATTTGTCATTTCGTCCAATGAATTAGATAAAACTCCTAATTCGTCGTTTCTATTTTTTATTGTCTGGATGTTTAAAATTTTTTTATTTTTTTCTTTTATTGATCTAGTGTAATTTACTAAAATTTTTATTGGTTTTAAAAAGTATCTATTTAACACAAAGGAAAAAATTAAAATTACTAAAGCAACAACGATGGCCGTTCTAATTATAAAAATTTTCCTTTCATTTATTGCAGTCCTAATATCATTTGCTTTTTCGGTTATAGCCAAAAAACCAATATTTATTTTTCCATCATTAACATTTTTAATTGTAATTAATAAAAATTGATCGTAACTTTCTTGTGTAAAAGTAAAAGGTTTTCCAAAATCGGCAGACTTGGAATAATTTATTAATATATCGTTTAAAAAAGTAGAATCTTCCTTTTTAAATTTTCCAATTTTTTTCTCTTTAGATTTTATATCATCACTTAATATATCCATTTCAATTATTTCTAGCCTTTGAGAAAACGATCTTGGATCAAGATCTAGCGTATCAGTGTCTCCGATTAAATTAAAATCACTATCAAAAATAAGCACCCTATCTAAATTTTGGAAAAGAAATCTTGTTGAAAATAAAAATTTTCTAATATCATCCTCATTAAACTGAATTTGTAGCCTTCTAATATGTTCAATTGTATTATTTATAATCTGAATATGATTTGATGTTTTTTTATTAATTAAATTTGGCTGAATACCAATAAGATAGACTATTGTTAAGCTACTAAAAAAAACAAATACTAATAAATTAATAAATAAAAATTTTTTAAGGATAGATAGATTTTTGATGAAACTACTTAACATTAACTAACATTCCAACGATAACCACTCCCATATCTAGTTTCAATTGCAGAAAAGTTACTGTCAACTTTTTTAAATTTTTTTCTAATTCTTTTTACATGACTATCAATAGTTCTATCTTCGATATCTGTATCCTCTCTGTAGGCTATATCCATTAATTGCGATCTTTCTTTTATTATTCCTGGTCTTTTTGCGAGCTCTTGAACTATTAAAAATTCAGTTGTTGTAAGTTTATCGGGTAATGGTTTGCCTTCCCATTCACACTCTAATTGTGAAGGGTCTAATCTTAATTTTCCTTGAGCTATAACATTTTTTGAATCTTCTATGCTGTTAATATTTTTCTTTCTTAACTGAAGTCTTATTCTTTCAACAAGAACTTTTATAGAAAAACCTCCTGATTTTTTTACAAAATCATCTGCACCCAATTTTAATCCGAGCAATTCATCTATTTCATCATCTTTGGATGTTAAAAAAATTACTGGTAGTGAAGTTTTTTTTCTTAGTTTTGTTAAAAGTTCTTCACCATCCATTTTGGGCATTTTAATATCAATAACTGCAAGATCTGGCGGAGTTCGCGTTAATCCAATTAAGGCACTTTCACCATCCAAATAAGTTTGCACTTTAAATCCTTCTTTTTCTAGAGCAATACTGAGACTAGTCAAAATATTTCTATCATCATCAATTAATGCAATAGTTTGTTTCATATATTTACTTAAAAATACTAAATTGTTCTAATTTGGGCAATACCTATAGATTAGTGCAAGTCTCCCCAATTATCTCCAACATTCACATCAACAGAAAGAGGTATTGAAAATGAGTGTAGATCACTATCTTTAACACTAGACATTTCATCTTTAATAATTTTTGAGTATTTATTTACCTCTTCTTTAAGTACTTCAAATATTAACTCGTCATGAATTTGCAGTAATATTTTACATTTTAAATTTTTTATTTCCTCAAAATTTTTGCTAACTCGAATCATGGCTAATCTCATAATTTCAGAAGCAGATCCTTGTATAGGGGCGTTAATCGCTGCTCTTTCTTGAAAGTTTCTTATATTAAAATTTTTATCATTAATTCCAGTAATATGTGTTCTTCTTCCAAAAATATTGCTCACATAACCACTTTTTCTACAGAATTTAATTGTTGATTCCATATAATCTTTAATCTCAGGAAATTTTAAAAAATAAGAACTTAAAAAATCCTCAGCTTCAATATTTGAAACTCCGATTTGTTTTGCTAATCCATACTGTGAAATACCATAAATTATTCCAAAATTTATTACTTTAGCTTTTCTTCTCATATCTAAATCAACTTTTTTTACACTTACATTAAAAACTTGGCTAGCAGTTAATAAATGAATGTCCTCATTGTTTTTGAAAGCTTTTTTAAGTTCTTTAACATCAGCTAAGTCAGCCAATATTCTCATTTCTATTTGGTTATAATCTGCTGAAATTAAAGATAAATTATCTTCAGCGATAAAAGCTTTCCTAATGTCTTTGCCATCATCTGATTTAATTGGAATATTTTGCAAATTCGGATCACTTGATGCTAATCGTCCTGTAGTTGTTGCTGCTAACAGAAATGATGTATGAACTCTTTTTGTTTTTGGATTTATATGTTCTATCAAAGAATCTGAGTATGTATTTTTAAGTTTTGTTAACTGTCTCCAATCTAAAACTAGTTTTGGCAATTTATGACCTTTGAAAGCTAGATCTTCAAGAACAGTAGCTTTAGTTGCAAAACTTCCTTTTTTTGTTTTCTTTAGTGTTGAAATTTTCATTTCATTATACATTACTTCACCCAATTGCTTAGTTGACCCTATTTTGAATTCTTTTTTTGAAATTTTAAAAATTTCACTCTCCAATGATTTAATTTTCTTTTCGAATTTAATGGAGAGTGATTTTAGAAAAATATTATTCAATTTTATACCATTAATTTCCATTAATGCTAAAATTTTAATTAATGGTTTTTCAAACGTTTCATAAATGTTTGTTAATTTTTCAGATTTAAGATTATTTAAAAAAAATTTATATAATCTAAATGTTATATCTGCATCTTCTGCAGCATAATTTTTAGCATTATTAATATCAACTTCACTAAAATTTATTTGCTTTTTTCCAGTTCCTACTAAATCTTTAAATGAAATAGTTTTATGATCTAAATGAATTTTAGATAAAATATCCATGTTGTGTCTATTTTTTCCTGCATCTAGCACATAGGACATCAGCATAGTATCTTCCATCGAGTTCATATTGATTCCACGATGGTATAAAACGATGAAGTCAAACTTAATATTTTGCCCAATTTTTTTTATACTTGCGTCTTCTAGAAAAGGTTTTAGCAATTTAACAACGCTTGTCTCTTGCAAATTATTTCCCCTGACATGTCCAATTGGAATATAACAAGCCTTACCAATCTTTGTTGAGAGTGAAATACCTACTAAATTTGCTTGGTGGGGATCTAAAGAACTTGTTTCTGTATCAATTGCTATCTCACCAAATTCTTCGGCTTCTTTTAACCAACTATTTAAATCATTCTCTTTCTCTATTAATTTATAATTTTTATTACTTATTTTAGAATAATTTTGAGTTTTTTCAGGATTATCTCTTTCTTTTAAAAAACTTATATCTCCATATGTAGAAATTACTGAACTTAATAACCTATTAAATTCCATTTCTTTTAAAAAACTATAAAGTTTTTCTTTGTTTATATTTTTTAATTCAAATTCAGTAATTTTGTTTTTAACTGGAACGTCTTTTTTAAGAACAACTAGTTTTTTACTAATTATTGCCTTATTTTTATTATTAAGGAGTGTTTCTCTCCTTTTATTTTGTTTAACTTCTCCTGCTTTTTTTAATAAATCTTCTAAGGTTCCATATTGATTAATTAATTCTGCTGCTGTCTTTACACCAATACCCGGAACGCCCGGAACATTATCGCTACTATCTCCTGCTAAAGCTTGAACATCAACTATTTTTTCAGGAGAAACACCAAACTTTTTATCTATATCTTCATTAGAAATAAATTTTTTTTTCATTGGATCATAAATTCGAATATCTTTTTTGTATAACTGCATTAAATCTTTATCAGATGAAACAATTGTTACTTTTGCTCCTTCTTTTACAATTTGTTCAGAGTAAGTAGCTATCAAATCGTCGGCCTCATAATTAATTAATTCAATTGAAGGTAAATTAAATGCTTCTACAGATTTTCTAATATATTCAAATTGAGGCACTAAATCATCTGGAGCTTCAGATCTATTGGCCTTGTAATCAGAATAAATTTCGTTTCTAAAATTTTTTCTAGCAGAGTCAAAAATAACTGCAAAATGAGTTGGCTTTTCTTTATTATCATTTGATTTTGAAACCTCGAGTAATTTAAATAACATATTGCAAAATCCACTAACTGCACCAGTTGGCATACCATCACTTTTTCTTGTGAGAGGTGGTAATGCATAATATGCTCTGAATATATAGCCCGAGCCATCAATTAGATAAAAATGATCGGTTTTTTTTATTTTGCTCATATAAATAATGTTATCCTAATTTAAACGAATGTTATAAATGTATAAATCACTATGAACAAAAAAAATGTCTTATCTGTTAAAAACTTAAACAAAATTTATTCAAAGAACAGACTAAAATCTATTCATGCTTTAAAAAATTTAAACTTAGAAGTGAATGAAGGAGAAATTTTTGGGTTATTAGGGCCGAATGGAGCTGGCAAAAGTACTTTCATAAATATTTTAGCAGGTACAACAATTAAAACCTCAGGTGATGTTAATGTTTTGGGGTTCAATCTTGACAAAAATCCTAGACAAGTAAAAGCCTCTATTGGAATTGTGCCACAAGAAGTAAATGTTGATCCTTTTTTTAGCCCAAGAAAATTATTGGAACTACAGGCTGGTTTATATGGAATTAAAAAAAAAGATAGAATTACTGATACAATTTTAAAGTTAGTTTCATTAGAAAATCAAGCAAATAGCTACACTAGAAGCTTGTCTGGTGGAATGAAAAGAAGACTGTTAGTAGCCAAAGCATTAGTACATCAGCCACCAATAATAATTTTGGATGAACCTACAGCAGGAGTGGATGTCGAGCTTAGAAATAATTTATGGAAAAATGTAAAATCATTAAATAAACAAGGTGTCACAATCATTTTAACAACTCATTATTTGGCAGAAGCTGAGGAAATGTGTGATCGTATCGGGATATTAAATAAAGGTAACTTAGTGGCATTGGATAGTACAATAAATTTATTAAAAAGAATACAAACTAAAATTGTAACTCTCGTTGTTAATGAAAAGGTTAATATCGAAAATCAGTCTCTAAACTCTTTAAATGTTATCGATAACAAACCTGGTCAACTTATTGTTTCTTATGAAAAAAGTAAATTAAATATTGAAGAATTAATTAATTATATAAACAAACAAAATATAAAAATATTGGATATCTCAACTGATGATGGTAATTTAGAAGATGTTTTTGTAAGACTAACAAAAAACTAGATTAATTTTTTAATTAATAGTAAAATAAATTTATGGAAATAGTTAAATCTTTACAAAGTCAAAAAATGCTAAAATCTATTTTAGTAGTATTAGTTGGCTCTATTCTATTAACAATTTCTTCAAAAATAAAAATTCCTTTTTACCCAGTTCCAATGACCATGCAAACTTTTGTTGTATTGTTTCTTGGTATAAGTTTTGGATACAAAATTGGAATTGCTACAGTTGGATTATATTTAATCGAAGGTATATTTGGTCTTCCAGTATTCTCTAATTCTCCAGAAAAGGGTGTTGGAATAGTTTACTTTACAGGACCCACAATGGGATATTTAATTGGATTTTTATTAGCAACTTTTTTAGCCGGTTATTTAGATTTAAAAACAAACATTGTATCTATTTTCTTAAAACTTATTTTGTCTGTTTCTGTAATTTATATTTTAGGTCTTATTTGGCTTGGAATATTGATCGGCTGGGATAAACCAATTTTTCAACTTGGAGCAGCTCCATTTTTACTAGCTGAATTATTTAAGATTCTGATCTTAACTTTATTAACAAAAAAAATAATTACTTTTAGAAAATTTATTTAGGCGATCTTTTAGATAGAATTCTTTGAAGTGTTCTTCTGTGCATTTTTAATCTTCTTGCAGTTTCAGATACATTTCTATTACATAATTCAAAAACACGATGTATATGCTCCCATTTTACTCTATCTGCTGACATTGGGTTTTCAGGAGGCTCTGCTTTTTTATTTGGATCAGCTAATAAGGCTTTCTCAATGTCATCAGCGTCAGCAGGCTTAGCAAGATAGTCAATTGCACCTTGTTTTATAGCTGCGACTGCAGTTGATATGTTGCCATACCCTGTTAACATAATTATTCTGCTACTTGAGTTAGAGTTTTGAATTTCTTTTACAACCTCTAGTCCATTGCCATCATTAAGTCTCAAATCTACTACAGCAAATGCTGGCGTCTTTATTTTAACTGCCTCGATACCTTTTTTTACACTTTCAGCTTGTGATACTTCAAAACCTTTTTTTTCCATCGCTTTGGCTAATCTTTCTCTAAATGGATTATCATCGTCAACTATTAATAGAGATTTATTCTTAAATTCGCTTAATTTTTTTATATTTACTATTTCGGTCATGAAAGTTATATGGCTCAAAATAGATTTAATTCAATAGTATTATTTGCTTTACTTTAGCCTACATATCGCATAAATGCTGGAATTATATAGAATTTGCATAACAGATTTGCAAGTTTTTTTTATTAAATTTTTTTTGTGGAGCTAGAATGAAAAAATTTAAATCAGTTGATGAATTAATACATCAACTTAAACCGGAAAATCCTGTTTACTGTATCAGGAAAGATTCCATAATTTTAGCATCAAAATTCTTTCAAAAGAGATTTCCTGGCAGGATTTTATACGCAATTAAAACTAATCCTCACCCTGAAGTGTTAAAAACAATTATTTATAGTGGTATTGATAATTTTGATTTTGCCTCAATTAAAGAATTACAAACAATTAAAGAAATATATCCGAAAGCAAAATGTTTTTATATGAATACTGTAAAAAGTAGGAAAAACATTAAAGAAGCTTATTTTAATTATGGAATCAAAACATTTTCTTTAGACACAAAAGACGAATTAATTAAAATCATTGAAAGCACTAATCACGCAAAAGATCTAGAATTATTTGTTAGAGCATCAGTTTCAAATGAACATGCTGAAATAGATTTATCAAAAAAATTTGGAGCAATAAGTTATGAAGTAGTTGGATTATTAAGATTAACAAAGCAATATGCAAAAAAAATTGGTTTGAGTTTTCATGTAGGATCACAATGTATGCATCCAATTTCTTACTCTAAAGGAATTAGTGAAATTGGTAATATAATTAGAAAAACAAAAATTATTCCAGACTATATAAATGTTGGTGGCGGTTTCCCTTCAATTTACCCTGATTTAGTTCCACAATGTTTAGAAAGTTATTTTGCAGAAATTAAAAAAAGTCTAAAAAATTTAAAATTACAAAAACTACCTGAAATTATCTGTGAACCAGGAAGAGCTCTGGTTGCTGAAAGCGGCTCAACTATAGTAAAAGTTATTCTAAGAAAAAAACAGAGACTTTATATTAATGATGGTACCTACGGTACATTATTCGACGCTGGTGTACCAAATATAATATATCCATCAAGATTGATTACTGTTGGAAGAATAATTTCAAAAAAAGTGACTGCATTTGATTTTTACGGACCAACTTGTGATAGTATGGATTATATGAAAGGACCATTTATCTTGCCTAATAATATTAAAGAAAATGACTATATAGAATTAGGTCAACTTGGTGGTTATGGTCTTACTTTTAGAACTCAATTCAATGGTTTCTACTCAAATGAAATATATGAAGTTGAAGATAAACCAATTATGACCATGTACGACAAAGAAACTAGCAAACAGTTTCTTGTTGCTTAAATGTTAAAAAAAAAAAGTTTAGTTCACAATAGTAAGAAAGAATTTCTTAATAAACCCATAGAGCATATAGATATTACGTCTTTTGATGCAAGAAAAATAATTTTTTCTATGGAAAAAATGTCTTTTGTGTCTAGAGAAACTGCTAATGCAGCAAACATATTCAATGAAATGATTAAAAATAATGATTGTACAATTTTTTTATCACTCGCTGGTTCATCGTCTGCAGCAGGATGCATGAACGTTTATAGAGATTTAGTTAAATACAATATGGTAGATGCAATAGTTGCAACAGGAGCATCAATTATTGATATGGATTTTTTTGAAGCACTAGGGTTTAAACATTATCAGGGTTCACAGTTTCAAGATGATGCAGAATTAAGAAAAAACTATATCGACAGAATTTATGACACCTATATTGATGAAGATGAATTACAAATGTGTGATAAAACAATATGTGAAATAGCTGATAGACTGGAACCAAAAAGCTATACTTCAAGGGAGTTTATTAATGAAATTGGTAAATATTTAAAACAAAATTCAAAAAAGAAAGAATCATTGATTGAAACTGCTTATGACAATGGTGTTCCTATATTTTGTCCTGCTTTTACAGACTCTAGTGCAGGGTTTGGATTGGTAATACATCAAGAAAAAAATCCAAAGAAACATATAACTATAGATTCTATTAGAGAATTCCGTGAACTCACTGAAATAAAAATTCAATCTAAAGAATCTGGATTATTTATGATTGGTGGAGGTGTTCCAAAAAATTTTATTCAAGATACTGTTATCTGTGCTGAGCTGTTGGGTAAAGATGTAGATATGCATAAATATGCTGTTCAAATAACTGTTGCTGATTCAAGAGATGGTGCGTGCAGTAGTTCCACTTTAAAAGAAGCAAGTTCATGGGGCAAAGTCGATACAACTAAAGAACAAATGGTTTTTGCAGAAGCAACGAGTGTTTTACCTTTAATAGCCAGTCATGCGTATCATAAAGGTTGTTGGAAGCAAAGAAAAAGGAAAAATTTTTCAAAAATTTTTGGATAAAAAATTGAATTACTTATCAAATAAAAAAGGATTTCTGGGTATTGATAATAAATTTAGTATTAGTGAAAAAGTTGTTATTGTTCCCTTTGGTCTAGAAAAAACTGTAAGTTATGGAAGAGGAACTAAAAATGGACCAAAGGAAATTATCAAAGCTTCACATCAGGTTGAATTATATGATGAGGAGTTTAATTGTGAGCCATATGATAAAATTGGCATTAAAACACTAAAACCATTTAAAATACATAAAGATATAAAGAAAGCTCTAGATCAAATAGCAAGTATTAATAAAAAAATATTAGATAAAAAATTATTTTCAATGACTTTAGGTGGAGAACATTTAATTACCTCAGGATGTATTAGACCATTTGTTAAAAAATTTAAAAATTTATGTATACTACATTTCGATGCTCATGCAGATTTAAGAGAAAGTTATAATGGAAGCAAATTTTCTCATGCTTCTGCAATAAAAAGATGCTTGGATTTTAAAAATGTTTCAATAATTTCTTTTGGAATTAGAAATATTTCTTCTGAAGAAATTTTTTTTTTAAAAAAAAATTCTCACAGAATAAATATTTTTTGGGCTAAGGATAAAAAAAAGTGGAATTTAAATAAGTTTAAAAAGTTAATTAATAATAAAACTGTATATTTAACATTTGATGTAGACGGATTGGACTCGAGCATTATGCCTGCAACAGGTACTCCTGAGCCAGGTGGATTACTTTGGGATGAAACTTTAAATATTTTAAAAATAGCATTTAAGAATTCGAAAATTGTTGGTGCAGATATAAATGAACTATCGCCAATAAAAGGTTTTGATAGTTATAATTTTTTAGTGGCAAAACTAGCTTATAAAATTTTATCTTATAAATTTTTATATAAGTAATCTTGCCTAAAAGTATTTAATAATAGTCTAAATGGTATCAACATAACTAG
>CAJWKX010000002.1 GCA_913043015.1 uncultured Candidatus Pelagibacter sp.
TGGAACGATTACATTCCCATGCCGCCCATTCCTCCCATGCCGCCCATTCCACCAGCAGGCATTCCACCAGGACCAGAATCTTTTTCTTCAGGCTTATCTGCTACCATTGCTTCTGTAGTAACTAACAATCCAGCGATAGAAGCTGCGTTTTGTAAAGCTGTTCTAACGACTTTTACTGGATCAATGATACCTTCTTTGAACATATCTACGTGCTGTTCAGTTTGTGCATCATAGCCATGTGATGGTTTGTTCGCTTCTAAAAGTTTACCAACCACAACAGAACCGTCCACACCTGCATTTTTAGTGATTTGTCTTATAGGAGACTCTAATGCCTTTTGTACAATTGCTACACCAGATTTTTGGTCATCGCCTTTAATTTTTACTTTATCAAGGTCTTGTGAAGCATAAAGAAGAGCACATCCGCCACCAACTACTATTCCCTCTTCTACAGCAGCTCTTGTAGCATTAAGAGCATCTTCTACTCTGTCTTTTTTCTCTTTAACTTCAACTTCAGTTGCACCACCAACTTTTACTACCGCAACACCACCAGCTAGTTTAGCCAGTCTTTCTTGAAGTTTTTCTTTATCATAGTCAGAGGTAGTTTCTTCAACTTGTTGTTTGATTTGACCACATCTTGCTTCGATGTCAGATTTTTTGCCGGAACCACTTACTATAGTACTATTTTCTTTGTCAACTTTTACTTTTTTAGCTGAACCAAGATCATTTATTTTAACATTTTCTAACTTAATACCAAGATCTTCAGAGATAACTTGTCCACCAGTTAGGATAGCAATATCTTCAAGCATAGCTTTTCTTCTATCTCCAAAACCAGGAGCTTTAACAGCAGCAACTTTTAAACCGCCTCTTAATTTGTTTACTACTAATGTTGCAAGAGCTTCGCCTTCAACATCTTCAGAAATAATCATTAAAGGTCTTCCAGCTTGTACGACTGATTCTAACAGTGGAACCATTGGTTGTAGGTTTGTCAATTTTTTTTCATGCAAAAGAATTAGAGGGTTATCTAATTCAGTTGTCATCTTATCTGCGTTTGTTATAAAATATGGAGAAAGGTATCCTCTGTCAAATTGCATACCTTCAACTACTTCCAGTTCTGTTTCTATACCTTTGGCTTCCTCAACAGTGATTACACCTTCATTTCCAACTTTCTGCATAGCTCTTGAAATCATATCTCCTATTTCTTTGTCACCATTAGCAGAAATTGTTCCAACTTGCGCAATTTCATCACTGTCTTTTACTTTTTTTGCTGAAGAAATTAATTTTTCTTTAACATTTTCTACTGCTGCTTCGATGCCTCTTTTGACATCCATTGGATTCATACCCGCAGTTACATACTTACATCCTTCCTTAACAATTGCTTGTGCTAAGATGATTGCAGTAGTAGTTCCGTCGCCAGCTTCATCATTTGTTTTACTAGCAACTTCTTTTACCATTTGAGCGCCCATGTTTTCAAATTTGTCTTCTAGGTCAATTTCTTTTGCAACAGTTACGCCATCTTTAGTTGTTCTTGGAGCGCCGTAAGATTTATCTAAAACAACATTTCTTCCTTTTGGTCCAAGAGTTACTTTTACTGTGTTTGCAAGGATATCAACTCCTTTTAACATCGCTGATCTTGCTTCAGAGTCAAATTTTACTATTTTTGCCATTATAAAATCTCCTTATTTAAATTATTTACTTGTTGAAATACCCATAATGTCAGACTCTTTCATTATGCTGTACTCTTTGCCATCAATTTTGACTTCAGTTCCTGACCATTTGCCAAATAGAACTTTGTCTCCAACTTTAACATCCATTGGAATTATTTTTCCATCCTCAGTTTTTGCTCCACCACCAACAGCAACTACTTTACCTTCTTGTGGTTTTTCTTGAGCTGTATCTGGGATGATTATGCCTCCAGCAGTTTTTTCGCTGCTGTCTAGGACTTCAATTAAGACTCGATCGTGTAACGGTTTAAATTTCATATAAAACTCCTATAAATATTGGTTTCATATAGAGATTGACCAAAACTATTTCAAGTCATCTAACGAAATATATGATGTCAAAAAAATCAAAGAATTTGACCTATTTTTGAGTTATATCTGCGAAATGACCAAAAACTTAGATAAAGAAGGTTTAAAATCTGTTGCCGATTATTATGACTTATTCTTCATAGATCTATGGGGCGTAATTCACAATGGTATCGAAATCTATAAAAGTTCAATTGAAGTTTTAAATGAATTAACAAAGTTAAATAAAGAATACATTTTACTCACAAATGCACCCAGACCTAATGTGAATGTAAGAAGTTTCATAGAAAAAATGGGTATGGATAAAGAAGTTTCTTCCAAAGTGTATACATCTGGGGAAGCAGCACTAGATTATCTTATTACAAATTTTAAAGAGAAAAAATTTTTTCATATTGGGCCACCCAGAGACTTTGGATTGTTCAAAACATTTGAGGATAACAAGATAAAAGATATCAATGAAGCAGAATATTTGTTATGCACTGGCCTGTTTGATAATCAAAACAAAGAACTTTCTTTTTATAATAAATTATTAGTTGCACATATTAAGAAAATTATGGTTTGTACAAACCCGGACTTAATTGTTGATAGAGGGAAAATCAGAGAATATTGTGCGGGATCAGTTGCAAAGGTGTTTGAAGAACTCGGTGGCAAAGTTGAGTATTTTGGCAAACCTTATCCCAAAGTATATAATCAGGCCACAAAGATAAACAATAGAAAAGTTTTATGTATAGGCGACAATTTGAATACAGACATTAGGGGAGCAAATTTTCAAAATTATAATTCTTTATTGATCTCAAATGGAATACATAGGGAAGAAATTAAACAAAATAATATAACCAACTTATTTGACAGATATGACGTAAAAGTAAATTTTTTGCAATCGAAACTAAAATGGTAAAAAAAATAAAACTATATAATAATTTTAAAATTTCAAAAATACATCAAAGATCAATTTTATTGATAGGTAATTTTGATGGGCTTCATTTGGGTCATCAAAAATTATTTAAACTTGCCAAACAATATAAGAAAAAAAAAAAGATAAAGCTTGGAATAGTTACTTTTGATCCAATTCCTAAAATGTTTTTTAATAAAAATTTAAAAAATTATAGAATTTCAAATTTGAATCAAAAGATAAGATATTTTAAAAGTTATGATGTAGATTTTATAATTGTAAAAAAATTTGACAAACAATTTTCAAAAATAAAATGCTTCAATTTTATTGAACAAATTTTGTATAAAAAATTAAATGCTAAATATATTTTTGTGAGTAATAATTTTAGATTTGGAAATAAAAGAGAAGGAAATGTTAAATTATTAAAAAGTTTAGAAAAAAAATATCAATATAAAGTAATCAAACCAGAACCGTTAAAGAAAAAAAATAAAATAATTTCATCGACATTAATTAGAAAACTTCTTTCAAATGGAAATCTTAATAAAGCAAATAAATATTTAAATAGAAAATGGTCAATTGAAGGCGTAGTTCAAAAAGGAAGAATGATGGGAAAAAAAATTGGTTTTCCCACATGTAATATTGAATTACAAAAATATGTTATTGCAAAAACGGGCGTTTATGGAGTGAGAGTATATCTAGAAAATAGAAAAACTTTTCTAAGAGGCATAGCTAATCTGGGCTACAGGCCAACATTTAGTCAAAGAAAAATTCTATTGGAGATAAATATATTTAATTTTTCTGGAAATCTTTATAATAAGAAATTAAGAGTAGACTTCGTAAAATTTATTAGAAAAGAAAAAAAATTTAAAGGAATTGATCAACTCAGAAGCCAGATCAAGCTTGATTTAAAAGTGGCAAAACAAAAAAATTAATTATTAATGAGCAAAGAAAATATTAACCTTCCAAAAACTGTCTTTTCTATGAAAGCCAATCTTCCTGCTAATGAGCCGAGCATGATTGAATATTGGGATAAGATAAATCTTTATCAAAAATTAAGAAATTCTAGCAAAGGCAAGGAGAAGTTTATCCTGCATGACGGCCCTCCTTATGCAAATGGAAATATTCATATGGGTACCGCTTTAAATAAAATTTTAAAAGATATAATTACCAAATTTCACCAAATGGATGATAAAGATTCTGTTTACGTTCCTGGTTGGGATTGTCATGGATTGCCAATCGAATGGAAAATTGAAGAGCAATATAAAAAAAATAAAAAAGATAAAAATGAAGTTCCAATAGTTGAATTTCGACAGGAATGTAGAGATTTTGCTAACAAGTGGATAGAAATTCATAAAAATCAATTCAAAAGATTGGGTGTAATTGGAGATTGGGAAAATTATTACTCAACAATGAGCTTTGATGCTGAAGCTCAAATTGTTAGAGAGCTTGCAAAATTTTTAAAAGAAGGAAGTTTATATAGAGGATATAAGCCAGTTTTATGGTCAACTGTGGAAAAAACTGCATTAGCAGATGCTGAAGTAGAGTATTTGGATCATACTTCAGATACAATTTATGCATCTTTTCCAATAAAAAAATCTAAATTAGCTGATTTAAACAATTGCGAAATTATTATTTGGACGACTACTCCTTGGACAATTCCTGCAAACAAAGCTTTAGCTTATAATAATAGTCTAAATTATTTAATTGTAGAGATTGATGATGAAGGAGACTTTAAAGGAAGAAAAATAGTTGTTGTAAAAAATTTATTAGAATCTGTAATTAAAGAATGTAAAATAAAAAACCATAAAATTTTAAAAGAAATTTCTGGTAAAGAATTTTCAGGAACTATTTGTAATCATCCTTTTTTTAAAATTGGATATGATTACGAAATTCCAATGTTTGAAGCTAAATTTGTTACAACAGAGCAGGGCAGTGGCATAGTTCATTGTGCACCAAGTCATGGTCCAGATGATTTTAATTTATGTCTTAAACATGGAATCAAAGCACTAGAAACAGTTGATGATGATGGAAAATATACAAAAAATATTCCAAAATTCGAAGGAATTCATATTTTTAAAGCTAATTCAATTATTATTGAAAATTTAAGAGAGCAGAAAAATTTACTAGCAAATGGAAAGCTAAACCATTCATATCCACATTCTTGGAGATCCAAAGCGCCACTAGTGCATCGAGCAACTGCACAGTGGTTTATTTCTATGGAAAGTCATGATTTAAGAAAAAAATCACTTAAAGCGATAGACGAAACCATGTTTTACCCTAGCAAAGCAAAAGAAAGAATTAAATCAATGATCGAAACAAGGCCTGATTGGTGTGTTTCAAGACAAAGAGTCTGGGGAGTTCCTTTACCAATTTTTATGAAAAAAAAATCTGGAGAAGTATTAATCGATGATGATGTTTTTGAAAATATAACCAAAATTTTTGAAAAAGAGGGATCAGACTGTTGGTTTTCAGATAATCCCCAGAAGTTTTTAGGGAAAAAATATAATACAGAAGATTATAAAAAATCAAGCGATATAGTAGAGGTATGGTTTGATAGTGGCTCAACGCACTCATATGTGCTAGAAAAAAGAGAAGATTTAAAATGGCCAGCATCAATGTATTTGGAGGGATCTGATCAGCACAGAGGATGGTTTCATTCATCTTTACTGGTGTCGTGTGGAACAAGAGGAAAAGCACCATTTGAATCGATCTTATCTCATGGATTTGTGGTTGATGGAAAAGGCCAAAAAATGTCAAAATCTTTAGGAAATATAATTTCTCCAGAAGATATTTTAAAAAAATATGGTGCAGATATTTTAAGAATATGGGTTGCCTCATCAGACTACGCTGAAGATTTAAGAATTGATTATTTAATTTTAGAACAACATGCAGAAGCTTATAGAAAAATAAGAAATACTTTTAGATATTTATTAGGAAATCTAAATGATAATTTCTCAGAAATAAATTTTAATAAAGTTAACTTAAATGATCTTCCAGAACTTGAGCAATATATGTTGTACAAGATATATTTATTAAATGAAAATTTTCAAAAATATTTTAAGTCTTACAGTTTTCATAACTTATATAAAGAATTATTAAATTTTTGCACAGTTGATCTTTCTGCTTTTTATTTTGATATTAGAAAAGATACTCTTTATTGCGATGCAATGAATTCTAAAAAAAGAAAAAACTGTACTTTAGTATTAAATATAATTCTTGAATGTTTGATTAAATGGTTTGCACCAATATTATCTTTTACTACCGAGGAAATTTTTTCATTGATCTGCAAAAATGAAAAAAGCATTCATTTGAAGAAATTTGTTAAAATTCCTAGAAAATGGAATAATCAAAAATTAATAGAGAAATGGATTACTTTGAAGAAAATTAGAGATTACTGCAATATTAGCATTGAAGAAAAGAGAACAGAAAAAATGATTGGATCAAGTTTAGAGGCAAGAATTAAAATAAAACTTAAAAATAAATTTTTTGAAGTTGCAAAAGATATTGACTTTGCGGAACTCTGCATAACTTCAGAAGCAGAATTAGTTAAAGATGAAAAAATCACAGAGGATATTGAGGTAGAAACATTTAAAGCTGAAGGAAACAAATGCAACATATGTTGGAAGATTAAACAAAAAAAGTGCGAAAGATCTAATTGTACAATTTAATCAATGATAAGTTTAAATATAAAAAAAATTTTTATTTATTTGGGAATAGTATTAGTAATTTTTTTTTTAGATAGAATTTCAAAAATTTACATTTTAAATATTGCTGAAAGCAGAGGAATAGTTGAAATAAATGTAAATTTCTTTTTGAATTTTATTTTAGTTTGGAATACTGGAATTGGTTTTGGTCTTTTGTCGTTTGAGCACTCAACAATCTATAATTTTATAACTGTCTTAATAATTATAATTAATTTATTGATTATTTATTTGATCTTTAAATCATATGATTTAAGAGCATACTTTTTTATATTAATTTTGGGTGGTTCCTTAGGAAATCTGTTTGATAGAGTATATTATTCAGCAGTACCAGATTTTATTGATTTAAACTACAAAGGATATCATTGGTTTATATTTAATGTTGCGGATATATTTATAACATTAGGAATTATTTGTCTTATTTTTGTTGAATTATTGAATTATAAAAAAGACTAATGAAAATTAATAAAATTATAACAATTATTTTATCAGCTGCTTTTCTATTTTCTTGTCAAGGAGCCAAAGATGCTTTGCAAGGTAAAAAAAGATCTGAATCTAGTGATGAGTTTTTAGTTGAAAAAAAAAATCCTTTGACAACACCTCCAGATTATAATGAATTGCCCGTACCTCTTGGTCAAGAGAAAAATTCTAATGAAGAAAGTGACTCTGATATTAAAAAAATACTAGAAATAGATAATAACGAAGAAACAAATACTCAAAACGATTCCAATAGTAACACATCCCTAAAAAAAACAATATTAGAGAAAATAACTGATTAGTAATGTTAACCTCTAGTATAAAATTTATTAATTTTGAAAAAAAATTTAATAAAAGAGATAAAAATATTATAAAAAAATTTAAAAATGAAAATTTAATTAAAAAATATAATCTGCTTTCAAGCTTAACTTTAAGTTATAAATATAGTTTTACTAAAGAGAAATTAAAAAAATTTAAAAAACATTCACTTTTTAGATTGATTGGTATGGGGGGGTCAACTTTAGGAGCTGAGGCTATTTATCAATTTTTACAACATAAAACAAAAAAAAAATTTATTTTTATAAATAATTTAAAATCCAATTTGTCAAAATATGAAAAATCCAATGAAGCCGTTAACCTTATTATCTCTAAGTCTGGAAATACACTCGAGACAATTTCAAATACAAATATTTTAATAAATCAAAATCAAAAAAATAATAATATTTTTATTACAGAAAAAAAAAATAATTACTTATTAAATCTTGCGCATAAGATCAAAGCTGAAGTTTTTGAACACAAAAATTATATAGGAGGAAGATATTCGGTTTTATCTGAAGTGGGTATGTTACCTGCTGAACTTATGGGATTTGATGAAAGAAAATTTAAAAGGTTAAACTTATTAATCAATAATAATAATTTTTTAAAAAAATTAATTAGCAATGTTGATTCTACTCTAAGATTTATTAAGCAAGGAAAGTTTAATTCAATAATTTTAAATTATGATGAAAAGTCTGAAAATTTATTTAAATGGTATCAACAGCTTATTGCTGAAAGTCTTGGTAAAAAATCTAAAGGAATTCTACCAATAATATCAACAATGCCCAAAGATAATCATAGTTTGTTGCAACTTTATTTAGATGGTCCTAAAAAAAATTTTTTTACTTTTTTTAGTGTATTAGAAAAAAAATCAGAAAAAATAAATAAGAAAAATATTTTAAATACACATGCATATTTAAAAAATAAATCTTTTTTTCAGATATTAAATTCACAAAAAAAAGCAACAGAAAAAATATTTAAAAAAAGAAAACTGCCATTTAGAAGCTTTGAGTTGCTTAGAAGAAATGAAGAAACATTGGGAGAATTATTTTGTTTTTTTATTTTAGAAACAATTTTATTAGGCAGAGCTTTGAAAGTTAATCCTTTTGATCAACCATCTGTAGAACTTATAAAAAAAGAAACAAAAAAGATTTTAATTTAAATAAATTTACCAAAAATTACCTTCGATATTCCATAATTTTCTACTCTCAAGGTTTTAAATTTATTGTCAAAATTGTCATTTGACTTTTTATGTCTATGTAAAACTATAATTCCTTTTTCAATTAGAATGTTCATTTCATTAATCTCATTTAAAAGTAAGTTTATATTTTTTTCTTTATAAGGAGGATCTAAAAAAATTAAATTAAATTTATTTTCTCTGATTTTTTTAATTTTTTTTAAATCAAATACATTTTCAGAAAATAGCTTTACTTTCTTTTCACAATTAAGTTTTTTGATATTTTTAGTCAAAATTTTTATTGATGGTTCACGCTGTTCAATAAAATAAACCTTTGAAGCTCTTCTAGATATACATTCTAATCCAAAAGATCCTGTTCCTGAAAATAAGTCTAGAACATTGGATTTTTTTATAGAAATTCCCACATTTTTTGAATGCTCAAGAATGTTAAAAATAGACTCTTTAGTTAAATTTTTTAAAGGTCTTGTTTCTTTATCCAGAGGTTCAAATATTTTTCTACCTTTATAATCACCAGCAATAATTCTCATTTATCTATGACTTTAAATCCAATATCTTTTCTGAAAAAACTATTAGACCAATTTAAATTATTAATTAATTTTAAAACTTTATCTCTTGATTCTTTATAATTTGAAGAAATAGACACAAAATTTAATACTCTTCCTCCATTGGAAAAAATCTCACCATTATTTTTTTTTGTTCCTGCATGAAAAATAAAATCATTTTTATCTAAATTTAGTTTTTTTAGATTATCTATTTTGATGTTATTTTGAAATTTTTCTGGATATCCTTTAGAACATACTACAACGCACAAGCTTTTTTGATTTTTCCACTCAATTTTTAATTTATCTAATCTTTCATCACAACACGAATTAAGAATTTCAAGAAAATCTGTTTTTAATAATGGTAATATAGTTTGACATTCTGGATCACCCATTCTTACATTGTATTCAATAAGATAAGGTTCATTATCTTTAATCATTAAACCTGCATATAAAAAGCCTTTATAATTTTCTCCTAAGTCTTCAATTGCTTTTAAAGTAGGTCTAATAATTTTATCAATTATTTTTTTTTCTAAATCATAATTAATTAATCCTGAGGGCGAATAAGCACCCATGCCACCTGTATTCTTTCCTTTATCTCCTTCGTACACTCTTTTGTGATCCTGGGCTGTTTGAAAATTTTGAAAATTTTTTCCATCACATATTACGAAAAAACTCATTTCATCTCCTTTTAAAAATTCCTCAATTAAAACATTTTTTGCTTCACCAAATTTTCCATCAAATATTTCTTTTACAGCTTCATTTGCAGCATTTGAATTTTCACATATGTAAACTCCTTTACCTGATGCTAATCCATCAGCCTTAACTACAATTGGAAAATTGCTAGATTTTAAAAATTTGAATGTGTCTTCAATATTTTCAAAAATACCAAAATTTGCTGTAGGAATATTATATTTTTTACAAATTTTTTTTGTAAAAATTTTTGAACCTTCAAGTTTAGAAGGTATTTTTTTTGGACCAAAAACTTTAATTTTTTCTTTTTCTAAAAAATCTACTATTCCATTAACCAAAGGTTTTTCTGGGCCAACTACAACTAAATCAACTTTTGATTTTATTAAAAAATTCTTTATTTCATCAAAATTATCGACATCGATTTCAATATTTTCAGCTATTTCATTTGTTCCGGCATTGCCTGGTATACAATAAATTTTACTTACTTGAGGGGACTCAGATATTTTTTTACTGATTGCATGTTCTCTCCCACCGCTTCCTATAATACTTATAATCATATATAAATATCCTTCTATCTAATGAAAAATAAATTAGCCACAATAAAATATCTGCCAAATAATTTTGAAATAATAGAAGATGGAGACCATGTAATTTGTGCAGTATCAGGAAAGAAAATTTATTTAGACAAACTTATATATTGGAACGTAGAATTACAAGAAGCCTACTTTTCTTATGTAGAAGCAGATAGAAAGAGAGAAAAATTAACCAAAAAGATTTAAATTATTTCCAACGATCATGAGTCCAAATCCATTGAGTTGGGTTTTTGATAATCATTTTTTCAATATTTTGATTAATTGTTAAAGAATTATTTTTTAAGTCTTCTTCATGAATTCCAGTTTTTGTTATTTCATATGGTTTATGAATCACCATTTCAAAATTAATTCCGTTTTTTCTTTCAATATATATTGGGACTAGTTTGCAATTATATTTCAGAGCTATTTGTACTGGAATGGTGGTAGTATGTGCTTCTTTATTGAAAAAAGATATTCTTGGTCCTTCGCTAACACGCTGATCTACCATTAGAGCAATACTATATCCATCTTTGATTTTTTTTACTATTTCTCTAGAACCAGAAATACCTTTCGGAATTTGTATTGGACAAATGTATTTCATTCTTAAATATTCCATTAGTGGATTTAAAAAAAAATTATTTAAAGGTCTGTAAATTGTCGCAAGTTTAATCCCAAATTTATCTAGTTCCATGGCCATAAGTTCAAAATTTGCAAAATGACCTGAAAAAAAAACTACCGGTTTATTAGATCTTTTTATTTGATCTAAATATTCAATTCCTGAAATTTTCATATGATCAAATCCAGTTTTGTTTAATTTGAAATTTTTTAAGAAAATATATTCAGCGAAAGTTCTTCCAATATTTGACCACATTCTATTTATGATCTCCTCCTCTTTTTTTTTATCAATATCACCTAATCCAATTTTTATATTTTGTTTAATTGTATCTTTTGATCTAAACAAAGGGCCGATAATTTTTCCTATAATACTTCCAAGGTTAGATGCATTTTTAAGTCCTATTATTTTAAAAATGCAAAATAAAGAAATTATACTTACAAACTCAAAAAAATATTTTATTATTTTCATATTTTTTTTTTTATTAATTCTACAAAACTATTCTTATTTTCTATTTCCAATTCAATTTTCAAAAATTCAATATTTTTTTTATAATTATCATCAATTCTAGAATAATCCTTTTCTGTAGTCAGTAGAATTGCATTATTAACTTCTGCTTTATTTATTAAGGTATCAAGTTCTATTTTTGAAAAATTATAGTGATCTGGATAATAAATTGTTTCTTTTAATAACAAATTATTTTCTCTCAATAAATCAAAAAAATTTGCTGGATTACCTATACCAGAAAAAGCTATTATTATTTTATTTTTAAATTTATTAATATCTAATGGTTTATATTTTGAGTAGTAGATTTCTATATTTTTGTTTTTTTTATATATTTCATTTTCAATTTTAATATCTTCTTGTCCATTTATAACAACGCAATCTGCTCTTTTTATAGCTGAAAATCTTTCCCTCAATGGACCGGAAGGTATTACAAAGCCATTACCAATCCATTGTTTTTGATTGAAACAAACAATGGACAAATTTTTATTTATAGTAAAATCTTGAAAACCATCATCGAGAATAGCTAAATTATTTTCATTTTTTATTAAAGATTCTATTGCTTCTTTTCTTTTTTCAGAAACAAATGTTTCTCCTATTTTTTCCAGCATTGTTATTTCATCTTGAAGATAATCGTAGTATTTTTTAACAAAAGCTGGTTTCTTTCCAAGTAATTTAGTAATTTTAAAAATTTCTAATGCCAAAGGTGTTTTTCCAGTACCACCTAGATAAATATTACCTACACATATAATTGGTATTGGAAATTTCTTTGGCAATTGTAATTTTTTTATATAAGAAAATAATAAAAATAATATTGAAATTGGAAAAAATAAAATAACCCAAGCAGAAAATTTTGAACTATCCCAAAATTTTGGTTTTTTCAATTTCATTTATATATATTTGATAATCTCTTTTTGATTTTTAACTAATATATTATTTCCAATAGAATTTATCTTTTTTACAATTTGTTTTGAATTGAATTTATTGATTAAATTATTATTGATAATATTTTTTGCCTGTCTAAGAGTTCTTATTTTTGAAGAAATTTTAATTTTGTTCAACAAATTATATACTTCTAAAAAGTTATTAATATAAGGACCATGAATAATTTTACATCCTAGTCTTGCAGCTTCTAAAGGGTTCTGGCCGCCATGTTTAATCAATGACCCCCCCAAAAATACAATATTGCAAATATTTAGGAATGATTTTGTTTCCCCATATGTATCCACTAAATAAATATCAGTATTATTGCTAATTTTTTGATTGGAGCTATGCAGATGCACTTTTAATCCCATTTTTTCTATATCTTCCTTGATTTCTGAAGATCTGTAAATATGTCTAGGAATAATTATAGTAATTCCATTTATATAATTTTTTTTTAAATCATTATGTATTTTTACACAAAAAATTTCCTCATTATTATGAGTGCTAATTGCTCCAAATAATATTTTTTTTGAATTGAAAAAATTTTTTTGGTTTTTATTTAACTTATTGGTGATTTTTAAACTTGTTTCCGAAAATTTTAAATTTCCTAATTTTTTAATTTTTTTTGCACCAAGTTTCTTGAGATAATTTTTTGTTTCATTGTTTTGGCTTAAACAAATATTAAATTTATTAAATATTAACCTTGAAAATATAGATATTTTTTTCCATCTATTAAATGATTTTTTAGTTATTCTTGCATTTAGTAATATAAGAGGAATGTTTCTTTTTTTTAAATTAATTATCATATTTGGCCAGATTTCTGACTCAATAAAAATTGCCATTGATGGTTTCCAGTGACTTAAAAATTTATTTGTAATAAAATTTACATCAATTGGAAAAAATTGATGAATAGTTTTTTTAAATTTGTATTTTTTAAATACTTTTGCAGAACTTAGGGTATTTGAAGTTAAAAGTATTTTTTTTATATTTTTTTTTTTTTCTAATTTTTCAATTAATGGAATTATACTTAGTGTTTCTCCTACACTTGAACCATGAAACCAAATCAACTTTGAAGAATTTGGCTTATCACTAAATATTCCAATTTTTTCTAAAAATCTTTTAGGATGTTCTTTATTATTTAAAATTCTATAAATTATTATTAAAGGTGAAATTAATAATATTGAATTGATTAATATTCTATATAAAAACAACATTAATCTTTTCTTAATTGTTTTTCATAAAAATTTTTGTAAATTTCTGATGATTTCAATAATTCTTGATGATTACCCTCGGCCGCTATTTTTCCATCATCAACAACATAAATTTTATTTGAACTCATAATCGTTGACAATCTATGAGCAATTACTAATGTAGTTCTATTTTTTGTTAAAAATTTGATAGCTTCTTGAATTTTACTTTCAGTTTCTGCGTCTAAAGAAGATGTTGCTTCGTCGAGAAGTATTATCTTGCTTTTTTTTAACATTGCTCTTGCAATAGATAATCTTTGTTTTTCTCCGCCTGATAGCCTTATTCCATTTTCACCTATAATTGTATCAAATTTATTTGGTAATTTATTTATAAATTCATCACAAAATGAAAGTTTTGCTGCTTCAAGGATTTCATCATCAGAAGCATCTAGTTTTGCATACACAATATTATTTTTAATTGTATCGTCAAATAAAGTTGTATCCTGATTAACTAAAGATATATTCGATCTCAGTGATGAAATTTTACTTTTGTAAATAGATTGATCGTCAATCAAAATATCTCCCGAATTACAATCATAAAATCTTGGAATTAAATTTAAAATTGTAGATTTTCCAGCTCCACTATGACCTACAACGGATGTCATTTCACCTCCATTTATAGTTAGATCAATTGATTTAAGGACATCTCTTTCATCATCGTTATATTTGAATCTAACTTTATTGAATCTAATTTCTCCTTTTATTATTTCTATATTTTTTGGGTCTTCTGTCTCTATTATTTTGTTTTTCATATCTATAATTGGCAAAATTCTTTTAGCCGCTGCCAATCCTTGGTTTATTCCCATGTTTAATGTGGCTAATGATCTTACTGGTTGGTAGGCCAACATCATTGCTGCTAAAAAAGAAAAAAAGTTATTAATATCTAGTTCATTTTTTAAAATTAACTTTCCAGAATAGAAAATTAGACCAGCAATCATAATTCCGGTTAATGCCTCCATTATTGGAGAAGCTCTGACTAAAACTGTTTCAATTTTAATTACTTTATCTTTAAGGTTGTTAATAAATTTTTCAGTTCTTGAAAATTCGAAGTTTTCCTTCTGGAAAATTTTAATTATTTTATGATTTTTAAAAACCTCCAATAAATATGAAGTTAATAATCCTGTTCTATCTGCTGCTTCAGTAGTAACTTTTCCCATTCTTTTTCCAAGTGATCGAGCCGCAAAAGAAGCCAATGGAATCATTATTGTAGCAAAAAAAGCTAATCTCCAATTTTGATAGAACATAACTCCCAATAAACCAATTAAAGTTAAAGTATCTTTAGTTATATTAAGTATTGTTGTGCTAACTAAATTAGTGATCATGCCCACATCAAAAGTTAAATGTGAAATAAATTTTCCTGAATGTTTATTATTAACTATTTGATTATCAGCTTTAATAATTGATTTCATAACTTGAAATTGAAGTGTTTTTGTTATTTCCTGACCAACTCTAATTAGAATTATTTTTGCAAAATAAAGAGAGGCACCTTTAGTAGAAAAAGCCAAGATTATTGCTAATGGAATAACAAAAATTAATGTTTGATCTTTATCAATAAAAATTTTTTTAATAGCCGGATCAAGCAACCATGCAATTGCAGACGTGCTTCCAGCCACTAACACAGAAAAAAATACTGATAATAAAATTTTAGGTAGAAATTGTTTTGTATAGTTGTTATACAATCTTTTTATAATATCTATATTGCTCATAAAATTAATTTACCAACCAATAAATTTAAAAAAATTATTAAACCTAATAAGTTATTAGACTTAAATATTTTTAAACATAAGTTTGGATTATTTGTATTTAATTTAATTAATTGGAAAAAAAACAAATGAACAAATGAAAAAATTAGAAACAAAAAATAAATAAAATTAAAATTCATTATAAATCCCAAAAAGATAAGTGATAAAATGGTTACTGAATAACATGAAAATAATATTTTTTTTGGATTATTCTTAAATTTTATAGAAGTTGATTTAACTCCAACAATTTCATCATCTTTGATATCTTGATATCCATATATTGTGTCATATCCGAGTGTCCAAAATATGGCCCCAAAATAAAAGACTAGTGGTGCCAAACTTATGTTTTCATTAATTGATGCCCAGCCTAAGATTAAGCCATAGTTGAATGTTATACCTAAAAATAATTGGGGCCAATGTGTAAATCTCTTCATTAATGGATAAGTAAAAGCCAAAGGCATTGATGCAATTGCTAGAATTATTGTAAGTTTATTAAAATTAACTAGAACTAAAAAAGCTAAAGAACATAGAATTATTACATAAATTGTTGCTAATAAAATTGATATTTTTCCAGATGCAATCGGTCTATTTTTTGTTCGGACAACTTTTTTATCAAAATTTCTATCAGCTATATCATTAACTATGCATCCAGCCGATCTCATTAGAATTGATCCAACAAAAAACAAAAATGAATAAAAAATAAAAATATTTAAATCATTATTGAAATCATAGGCAATTGTAAGCCCCCATATGCACGGCCAAAAAAGCAGCATATATCCAATTGGATTTTTTAATCTTGTGAGTTCAATAAATAAATTTAGATTTTTCATTATAATTTACTTGTAAATAACAAAGCCTAGATTCATAATCAAATTGATTCGCAATGAATATTGATTACACAGTTACAGCACTTATGTTCCCGGCCATACCTCTATTGATGAGTGTTTATGGCAATCGTTTTCATACACTAAGTAATTTAATCAGAAAAATACATGACGAGTATGTTTGGGAAAAACATATTCCTCCAGAATGGGAAAAGCAGCTAATTAATTTAAGTGGAAGAGTCAAATGGTTAAAATATACACTTGCATGTGCGAGTTTTGGATTTTTGTTTAATATGTTAACCGTTTTTGCACTTTATTTGGATATGATTTTTATAGCACGTATTATTTTTGGATCTTGTTGTCTTTCAATGATAATTTCGGTTATATTTTTTATTAGAGACATACATCTTTCCACTGAGACTTTGAAACTTCATTTATCAGATATGAAAATCGATTTGGATTAAGGGATAATAACTGAAGGACCAGTAATAATTCTACTTTCTAATTCTTTATGTGCTTGAACTATATCGTCTAATTTATATTTTTTAAAAATTTCAATTTTAATTTGACCCGATTTGATTTTTTCAAAGAGTGTATCTGAAGCTTCTTTAATTTCTTCTCTAGTACTTAAATATTGACCCATTGATGGTCTTGTAAAATACAAACCTTTTGGCTGTATCATTTTTTTTACATTGATATCTGATACTGGGCCCGAAGCATTACCAAAAGAAACCATCATTCCTCTAATTTTTAAACATTCTATAGATTTTTCAAATGTATTTTTTCCAACACCATCATAAACAACAGGAACACCAGATCCATTTGTTAACTCTAGTACTTTTTTTGCAAAATCTTCTTTCGAATAGTTTATTATTTCATCACAACCATTTTTTCTTGCTAGTTCTATTTTTTTTTCAGAACCTACTGTCCCAATTACTTTGCATCCTAAGCTTTTTGCCCATTGACAGAATATTTGGCCTACTCCACCAGCTGCAGCATGAAACAAAATAGTTTCACCAGATTTAACAGGATAAGTTTTATGCAATAAATAAAAAGTAGTGAGTCCTTTAGTCATTAATGTTGCGGCCACATCTAATTCAATCTCATTTGGCACCTTAACTAAATTTTTTATTGGATAAATTCTATGTGAAGAATAAGCTCCGAGAGGACCTCCTGAATAAGATACTCTATCACCAACTTTAAAATCTTTTACATTATTTCCTATATCCTTTACTATTCCTGATCCCTCTACTCCAATTCCTGATGGTAAATCAACGGGATAAAGACCTGATCTATGGTAAGCATCAATATAATTAAGGCCAATTGCAGAATGTTCAATTAATACTTCATTAGGACCAGGTTTGCCTAAGTTTATTTCTTTTAATTCTAAAACTTCAGGTCCACCAGTTTTTGAAATTGTAATAGCTTTCATGACGTTACAAATGTACCATTATGATAGTCTTGTACAGCTTTTAATATCTCTTCTTTAGTATTCATAACAAAAGGACCACCTCTGGCAATAGGTTCTTCAATAGGTTTTCCAGATATTAGTAAAAATTTAGCTTTTGTTAAACCAGAAACTTTTAGTTTTTCACCTCTTGTTAAGATGATTAAAGTAGAATCTTTAATAGGATTGTGATTTTGTTCTCCCACTTTAACTTCGCCCTCAATTAAGTAAATTAATGAATTATGAGTTGAGGGAAGGTTGAAAGTAAATTCTTTTTCTTTTTCAATCTCAATATCTAAATATACAGGTTCAACATTATGACCTTTAACCGGTCCTTCAGCGTCTTCAAATTTTCCAGCGATCACTTTAATTTTTTTATCATTATCTTTATGAACCTGCATTTGTTTTGTATCAATGTAGATGTATTCAGGCTTGTTCATTTTTAGTTTTGCAGGCATATTTATCCATAATTGAAACCCATGAAGTTTACCTTCTGTCATTGTAGGCATTTCAGAGTGAATTATTCCACCACCAGTTTTCATCCACTGCACATCACCCGCACACATTCTTCCTTTAGCTCCTGTGCTGTCTTCATGCTCAAACTCTCCAGCAAGTAAATAGGTTACAGTTTCAATTCCTCTATGAGGGTGAGGAGGGAAGCCTCCTATATAATTATCTTTATTTTCAGATCCAAATTCATCTAACATTAAAAATGGATCAAAATAATCAATAGTATGAGTTCCTATGCTTCTTTTTAATTTAACACCAGCGCCATCTGAGGTTGGAATTGGTTTAATAATTCTATCCACGTTAATTTTCATATTTCAAATATAATTTTTTAATGTAAATTTTCAATAATATGAACATTATTAGAATATTTTATCCTGAAAGTTTATCACTTAATTTAACTTCTAAACTTGATAAATCACAATCTCATTATCTTACTAAAGTTATGAGGGTAAAAGTTAGTGAAAATTTTTCTTTATTCAACGAAAGAGGAGAGTGGGAGGCTAAAATAAAAGATATCTCAAAAGGGATAGTTGAATTTAATATTACAAAACAATTAAGACTAAAAGAAAATGCAAAAGAAATCTGGCTGGCTTTTTCTCCTATTAAATCAAATTATTTCAATTTAATGATCCAAAAGGCAACTGAGCTTGGTGTTACAAAATTCATTCCTATTTTAACCGAAAGAACAATTGTCAGAAAAATAAATCAAAAAAGAATAAATAAAATTATTGTAGAAGCATGTGAACAAAGCAACAGGTTAAATATTCCTATGCTTGAGAATCTAATTAATTTAGAAGATTTTTTAAATAATAATGAGAGTATACATATTATTTTTGGGGACTTAAATTCTAATAAAAAAAGTTTAGATATTAAAAACTTAAAAAATTTAGATGCAATTTGTATTTTAATTGGTCCGGAAGGTGATTTTACTTCAAATGAAAGAAACAATATTTTAAATCATAAAAAAATTTATCCACTAAAAATTAATAATAATATTTTAAGGTCAGAAACAGCAGCTATATCAATGATATCAATAGTAAATTTTAACTTTTTATCTTAAGTATTTTTTAAATATTTTTAAAGTTTTATTTAAGTCTTCGTTATGAGTTATTCGATCCGCATACTTGCCATTTTTTAAAATAATCACCGACGAACTATGATTAACGTTGTAATTTGTTCCATCGTCAGAAAAAATCTTTTCACTTAAAATTCCCCAAGACCTTGATAGCAAAAATATTTTTTCAGGTTCGCCAGTTATGCCATAGAATTTATTTTCCCAAGAACTTAAATAATCTTTCAATACTTCAGGTGTATCTCTTTCGGGATCAATGCTAATGAAAAATACTTTTAGTTTATCGAGGTCTTTTTTGTCTAATTTATTCATCACGAGATTTATTTTATTTAGAGTTATTGGACAAACATCTGGGCAATAAGTGAATCCAAAAAAAAGCACTGTTAATGGACCATTAAATGATTCTTCGGTAATAATTTCATTGTTGATGTCTTTTAAAGAAAAAGATGATCCTTTAAATGATGAGACATATTCGTCCTCTTTTTTTTCTATAGATAGAAATATTGGCAACATTATAAATAGAAAGATAAATAAACATCCGACAATTATAGTTATTGAAGTTTTTAATTTCATAGTTGATAATGTTTTCAAATTAATTATATAAAACGTATGTCAGCTTTAATAAAGAAGTTATTTGGTGTGCTAGCACAAAAGCCTTGGGATCCAGATCAAGCTGTTACTGACAACGTCCATCAAGGAAAAACTTTTAATATTTCAAATCAAATGTCAGTAGTAATAATTATTTTTGGAGTAAGTACAGTAATATTTAGCTTAATATTTATGGGTTATCTTTATTCTATTCCTCCAGAGCAAGACACAAATTTAATTCTTAAGACAAATTTGCTTTGGATTAATACTTTGGTTTTAATTTTTGTAACATTTTTTTTTAATAAAATCGGAAGTGATTTAAATAGAAACTTAATACAAAAAATTAAAAAGAATTTAATTATTGTTGGAGGATTGAGTTATGTATTTTTATTTTTACAGGTAGTTTTATGGTTTCAACTTATGAACAATGGTCACTTTGTTAGTACAAACACATATTTTTCATCGTTTTATTTTTTTACAGCTTTACATGGAATTCATCTTTTGGGCGGTTTATTTTTTTGGGGCAAGATTAGTTCAAGAGTATTAAAGCTGAATGAAAACGAAATTGTTAATGAGAAAAAAAATATCGACGCGTTATCCGTTTATTGGTTATTTTTGTTGATTGTTTGGTTGGCCTTCTTTTTAATGATGTATATTTATAATGATGCCGTAATAGCTTGGTGTATATCTTTGATCTCTTAAAAATTTTTTAAAGAAATAAAACTAAAATAGAGCCCACAACTACAATTACTAAAAGTAAAATATTTACCGATCTTAAATATTTTTTTATTTGTGGATTGGATTTGTTTTTTGAGAAGCCTCCTGCTCCAAAATAAATAACTAAGAAAAAAAGTAAAACTAATAATAGAATTGCACCCAAAATTTCAATTTTTCCAAGCATATATTGTGATTTATATAGATATTCGGACCTATATTTAAGACATTTTGTCATTGGTTTTTATGTTATTTTTCTTTTATATAAGTTGCCTATGCATCCAGGATTCATATTTTTGGCAGTAGTCATTGGTTCAGTTGTGTTCCATTTAGTAACCCCATGGTGGTGGACAGATATTGCATCTAATTGGGGAGGAATGGATGACACGATCCTGTTAACTTTTTGGATTGCCGGAGGAGTATTCATTCTTGTCTGTCTATTCATAGTTTATTGTGTTTTTAAATTTTCTTATAAAGAAGGACGAAAGGCTGAATATAAACCAGAAGATAATAAATTAGAAAAAATTCTTACCTGGGCAACTGCTTTAGGTGTTGCGGCACTTTTAGCTCCAGGTTTAGTTGTTTGGAGTCAATTTATCAAAACTCCATCTAATGCTATCAACGTTGAGGTAATGGCGTGGCAATGGGGGTGGCAGTATAGACTTCCAGGTGAAGACGGTAAGCTTGGAACTACTCAAGTAACAAACATTAGTGATGAAAATCTATTTGGAATTAACTTAGATGATCCATATGGAAAAGATGATATTCTAATTCAAAGTAGTGAACTACATATAAAGAAAGATAAACCTGTAAAAATTTTGTTAAGATCTGTTGATGTATTACATAATTTTTATGTTCCACAATTTAGAGCAAAAATGGACTCTGTTCCTGGAGTTGTTACTTATTATTGGTTTGAACCAAATAAAATTGGTGAGTATGAAGTATTATGTGCAGAATATTGTGGAGTTGGGCACTATGGTATGAGAGGAACAGTTTTTGTTGATAATGAACAAAATTATAAGAATTGGTTAAATGAACAAGAAACTTTTTCTGATGTGATGGCAAAATTTGAACAAATAAAATTAGATGTAAATAAAAAATTGGCAAAAAAATAATAGAACTTAAATGATAAAAAAATTTATGAATTATAAAAAAAGGAAACTTTAAAACATGTCAGAAGATTATTACGATAGTAACACTTCGTATAAAGCTCAGTCCTCAGAAACAATTTCAAGTGGGTCAGGCTCAGTATCTGATATTGACTATGTAAAACCTAAAGAAGTACCTGATCAGGAATTATATCATGGACATAGTTTCATAACTAAATATATTTTTTGCCAAGATGCAAAAGTTATAGGAGTTCAGTATACACTCACTGCTGTATTTACAGGTATAATTGGCCTAATCCTTTCTTGGATGATGCGTATGCAATTAGGTTTTCCAGAACTATTTCCAGTTCTTACATCAGAAACTTATTACCAATTTGTGACAATGCATGGAATGATAATGGTGGTATATCTTTTAACTGCCTTGTTCCTCGGTGGATTTGGCAACTATTTAATTCCATTAATGGTCGGCGCAAGAGACATGGTATTTCCATATGTAAACATGGTTAGTTATTGGATGTTTTTTGTAGCTGTATTAGTTTTAATGGCTAGTTTTTTTGTACCAGGCGGACCTACTGGCGCAGGGTGGACACTTTATCCTCCACAGACATTATTAGAAGGTACTCCAGGATCAGGAATAGGAATTATGTTGATGCTTATTTCTTTAGCACTGTTTGTGATTGGTTTTACTATGGGCGGACTAAATTATGTAATTACAATTTTACAAGCTCGTACCAGAGGAATGACACTAATGAGAATGCCACTAACTGTTTGGGGGATTTTTACTGCAACAATATTAGCACTTTTAGCGTTTCCGGCATTGTTTGTGGGCGCAATTATGATGAGTTTAGATAAGTTGCTTGGAACTAGTTTCTTTATGCCAACAATCATTCAAGCAGGAGAAATGTTAGAGTATGGAGGTGGTAGTCCAATTCTTTTTCAGCATCTGTTCTGGTTTTTTGGTCATCCCGAAGTTTATATTGTAGCTTTACCTGCATTTGGAATAGTTTCAGATTTAATATCTGTTCATGCAAGAAAGAATATTTTTGGATACCGTATGATGGTATGGGCGATAGTTGCTATTGGAGCTATTAGTTTCTTTGTATGGGCTCATCATATGTATGTAAGTGGAATGAGTCCATGGTTTGGTTTCTTTTTTGCAACTACCACACTTATTATTGCAATACCAACAGCTATGAAAGTTTATAATTGGGTTCTAACTTTATGGAAAGGCAATATCAGAATGAATGTAGTAATGCTTTTCTGTCTTGGTTTTCTTATTACTTTTGTCAACGGTGGAATTACGGGACTTTTTTTAGGAAATGTAGCTGTAGATGTTCCTTTATCTGACACATATTTTGTTATTGCTCATTTTCATATGGTGATGGGAATAGCGCCTGTCTTAGTTATTTTAGGTGCAATTTATCATTGGTTTCCTTTAGTTACTGGAAGATTTTTAGATGAAAAATTAGGTAAATGGCATTTTTGGATAACTTTCTTAGGATCGTATTCAATTTATTTTCCAATGCACTATTTAGGATTTATTGGAGTTCCAAGAAGATATTTTGAAATGTATGATAGTCCATATATGACGTCAGCAGTTGGAATGAATCAGTTTATAAGTCTTGCGGCATTTATTGTTGGTGCGGCACAATTTATTTTTCTTTTCAATATAATAAAAAGTTTAAAAATAGGAAAACTTGCAGACAAAAATCCTTGGAAGGCAAATTCTTTGGAGTGGTATACGCCAAATGTTCCACCAGTTCATGGTAATTGGGGTGATAAATTACCTGTGGTTCATAGATGGCCTTATGATTATAATGTTCCTGGAGCTAAAGAAGATTTTATTCCTCAAACAACTCCACCAAGCGAAGTTAAAGATACGGGAGTGGAAAAAACTTAATAATTAAAATGTCAGAACAAACTAGTATAAATAATAATTTACCACAAGGATTTAAAGGTTTGACAAGTGATTTTGGTTCAGATCAAACAGCATTTAAAGGAGTGAATTGGGGAAAAGCAATGATGTGGATCTTTTTGCTCAGTGATACATTTATTTTTAGCTGCTTTTTGATTTCATATATGAAAGTAAGAGCATCGGTGGTTGCTGAATGGCCATACCCAAGTGAAGTATTTGCTTTAGATGTTGGAGGAGTGCCAGTTCCTCTTCTTTTGATCGCTATCATGACATTTGTTCTTATTACGAGCAGTGGAACAATGGCACTTGCGGTAAAATATGGTTATGAAAAAAATAAAAAACTTTGTGGAATGTTTTTATTATTTACAGCTTTAGGCGGGCTTACATTTGTAGGTATGCAGGCATTTGAGTGGTCTAAGTTAATATTTCATGAAGGAGTGAGACCTTGGGGTAATCCTTTTGGTGCAGCTCAGTTTGGATCTTTCTTTTTCATGATAACAGGCTTTCATGGAACTCATGTTTCAATAGGTGTAATTTTCCTATTTATTTTTTCTAGAAAAGCTTTTAGAGGTGATTTTGATACTGGTAAAAAAGGTTTTTTTACTTCAATGAAATCTGATTATGTGGCAATCGAAATTCTTGGACTTTATTGGCACTTTGTCGATTTAGTGTGGGTATTTATATTTGCTTTCTTTTATTTATGGTAAATTAAATTATGGTTATGGCTGAAACTAAAAAAGAACAACAAACTACTACACACAAGATTGGCATATATCTTTGGATTTGGGGACTACTATTTGTGCTTAGTTTTTTTTCTTACATGGTTGATTGGTTTCAATTTCAAGGATTATTAAGATGGACGTTAATTGTAACATTTATGCTACTTAAAGCGGGTCTAATCATGGCTATTTTTATGCATTTGTTCTGGGAACGTTATGCTCTAGTTAATGCTCTTCTATGGCCGATGACTGCAATAGCTTGTTTCATTTGTCTTATGGTTGCAGAAGGAAAATACACAGTTTTTACAAGATTATTTTATTTCGTTGTTGGAGGTTGATTTAAAATGGATGGATATACTCTATTAGCAGGCTTTTTATTATTATTTCTTTTTTTTATTTACATAACTTGGTTTGGTTTTTCTGTAAAAGTTGAAAATGAAAAAAATGAGGGATCTGACATAAAACTTAATCCGTACGATAACTTGCCTTTACATAGAAAAATAATTGACAAAAAAAACAGCAAAATTAAAGTATTTGATTTAGGTAATCACATACTAATCATTGGATTTATTTTGGCAGTTATATTTGTTTCTATAAATATAGAATAAGTTCCACCTAATACAATCTTTCTGGTTAGAACTATCACAGGCATATTGCTTTCACAAACAATTCATAATTGATTTAGATCAATTAATAAAATGACATAGATCAAAATATTAAAATAAATAAATAGTAGTATTCATCATTAAGGAGAGAAATTAAATGAGTCTTCTATTGGTTATATTTCTATTTTTTTTAGTTATTGCAGGAACCGTTGCGCTTCATTTTTTTTCTTGGAATGTTGGTTGGTGGTTTTCACCACTAGCTTCTAACTGGAGCAGTATTGATAATGCAATTATCATTACATTTTGGGTTACTGGATTTGTGTTTGTGACTCTTGGTTTGTTTTTAGTTTATTGTTTATGGAATTTTCGTTACCAAAAAAATCGAAGATCAGAATATAAACCTGAGGATAAAAAGTTAGAAGCTATACTTGTTGTGGTATCAGCAATTGCAGTTGCAGCTTTACTTGCGCCAGGACTTTCTGTTTGGAATAATTATATAAAAGTTCCAAAAGACGCTGTTAAAGTAGAGGTATTAGCTTATCAATGGGGATGGAATTACAGATTACCTGGTGAAGATGGTGTTTTGGGCAAAACCAGTATTCGTAACATATCGGATGATAATCCTTATGGATTATATTTAGATGATCCTTATGGTAAAGACGATCTAATAGTTCAAGATGCAGATCTCCATTTACAGCTTAATGCTAATGTAGAATTTCTTTTACGCTCTATTGATGTTTTGCACAATTTTTATGTTCCAGAATTTAGAGCAAAAATGGACATGGTTC
>CAJWKX010000003.1 GCA_913043015.1 uncultured Candidatus Pelagibacter sp.
AAAGATATTAATTTAATATTTTAATTTAAAAAAATTACTGGCCGATTATTGCACCAACATTAAAGATTGGTGAATACATAGCGATCATCAATCCTCCAATCATGGTACCCATAAATACAATCATAATTGGTTCAATCAAACTCGACATATTATCCACTGATGTATCAAATTCTTCCTCATAATAATTTGAAACAGAAGTAAACATTTCATCCAAATTACCGGTTTGTTCTCCAACTGAAATTAGCTGACTGAAAGTTGATGGAAAAGTTGGTTCTTTTAAAAATAATTTTGTCAATGTATCTCCTGAGAAAACTCCTTTTTTAACATTTTCTAATGCTTGAGTAACAACATCGTTATTACTAACTTGTTTTGCAATCTCTAAACTTTCCAGTAAATTTACACCAGCAGCACTAAGATTTCCCATAATAAGTGATACTCTTGCTATTAAAGATTTTAAAATCATATCTCCAAAAACTGGCATCTTTAAAATTCTTCCATGCCACTTATATCTAATCGCAGGTACTTTTGTAGTTAAATACTTAAATACAATATAAAATGTTGCTACTGATATTCCTGTAACCATTCCTCCCGTTCCTCTCATAAAATTACTTGCTGTCATGATTACCGCTGTTGGTGTTGGTAATGGAACTCCCATACCTTCATACATTTCGGCAAATATAGGTACTACTTTAATTAACATAAAAACCATAACGGTTATTGCTGTAAAAAACATTACAGCAGGATACATAAGCGCACCTTTAATTTTCTTTTTTACTTTTTCTCTTTTTTCTAATGATTCCACTAATTTCAATAAAAATACATCTAATTTACCGCTAGCCTCACCTGCTTTGATTAGGTTCACATATATATTGTCAAAAACTTTAGGGTATTTGTCAAAGCATTTAGATAGAGTAACTCCTCCTTCCAAACTCTTTCTAATATCTTCAACAATAATTTTTAATTCCGGGTGTTCAAGTTGATCTCTCAGCATTGAAAGAACATTCAATATTGGTAATCCCGCTTTTACCATTGTTGCAAATTGTTTTGAGAAAATTACAACATCTGCTGGTTTTATTTTCTTCTTAAATAAGGAAAAACCACCACCACCTTTTTTTTTAACTTTTTCGGCGATTTTTTTTTTGGTTCTTATTATTTTGGTGATTATAATTTTTTGGTCTTTAAGCTTATAAGAGGCCTCCTCCTGATTGATCGCATCAATCGTGCCTTCTACATATTTTCCTGCTGAAATTCCTTTATAGGAAAATGTTTCTGATGACATGATTTATTAACCCATAGTGAGTACACGTTCGTACTCTCTAAAATTTAAATCTCCACTCAAAATCATTTCACGTCCCATATCATTCATGGTTCTAAAGCCCTCTTTGATTGCTATTTCTCTTAGTTCAGGAGTTGTTGCTTTTCTAAGAATTGCTTCTTTCACTGCTTTTGTAACATTTAGCACTTCATAAATACCCATACGACCTTTGTAACCACTGTCTTTACATTTTGGACAACCTTTTCCTCTGACAACTTTTGCTCTTGAAGCTTGTTCAGCTGTAAATCCAAATTCTGTTAAAACTTTTGGTGTAATATCTGGATCTTCCTCTCTACATTCCACACAAGTTTTTCTAGCCAAACGTTGTCCCAAAACAAGACTACAAGCAGCACTAATTAAATAATCAGGTGTTCCCATGTTTTGTAATCTTGTAATTGTACTTGGTGCATCATTAGTGTGAAGTGTACTAAACACTAAGTGCCCTGTTAATGCAGCTTTTAATCCAATATCAACAGTTTCTTTATCTCTCATCTCTCCAACTAGAATTATCTCTGGGTCTTGACGTAGAAAAGATCTTAAAGCTGTAGCAAAATTTAAACCAATATCATCTTTAATTTGAACTTGTGCTACTCCATCCAATTCGTACTCGACAGGATCTTCTGCAGTTAAAATATTTAAATGAGGTTTGGATACTTCTTTTAAAATACTATATAGAGTTGTAGTTTTACCAGATCCTGTTGGACCGGTTACCAGCACTAATCCTTGAGTGCTATGTATTGCTTTTCTTAAAATTTTTAAATCATTTTCGTCGAAATTTAATTGTTCCAAACTAATATCTCCAGCATCCTTATTTAGAACCCTCATTACTATTCTTTCATTAGTTGCTGTAGGCAAAATTGAAAGACGAAGGTCAACTACTTTACCCTCTATTTTAAATGGTATTGCACCATCTTGCGGTAAACGTCTTTCTGCAATATCTAGTTTACCCATAATTTTAAATCTAGTTACAACAGCACCATAATTTGAATGTAAAAATTTTTTAAAATGTGTTTGTTCTTGAAGCATACCATCTAATCTATATCTAACTCTTGAAGAAAATCTGTAAGGTTCGATATGAATATCTGACACTCCAGATTTAATTGCTTCTGCTACTACTGCTGTACTGAATCTTATTACCTCAGACTCATTCTCAATTGCCTCTATGTCTTCTTCGGGTGTTTCTTCTAAAACTTCAGCACTTTCGTCAACTTCATATTCAAAAGTTTTAGTTTTTTCTTTTTGTTCTTGTTGTTCTTGTTTTTCTGCATTTGCTGCTTTAATTGATTTTATTGTTGTTTCTTCCCCTTCAAGTAGTTTTGTAATAAAATCAGAAATATTTGATACTTTTGCTGCATGCAGTTCAATGTCCATTTTTGTAATTGTTTTTAAATTTCTCATTAAGCTCAATTTTGAACTATCTGAAATTGCTATGTGAAGTGTTTTGCCTTCAATTTTGAATGGTGCAATAAAATTCATATTTATGTAGTTTGAAGGTAATACCGATTTTATTTGATCGGTTATTGGAATATTTGTGAGATCAATTGTAGCTAAAGATTGTTCCTTAACCAAAAGATCCAAAATTTTTTCTTCATCGGTTAATTCTAATTCAAATACTGCATCTAATTGTGATTTCTTTCCTTCTGTTGAAACTTTTTTAATATTGGCTAAATCTTTTCCTGAAATAATATCTTGATCAATAAGGATATTAATTAAATTTATTTCTGACTCTCTACTTATATTTATCATTATAGAACTCTTGGTGCTATGAATATCAGTAATTCATCTAGGCTATCAGATGTTGTCTTTCCTTTAAACAGGTTTCCTATTACTGGCACATTACCTATACCTGGAGTTTGTGATTTACTGTTAGCTTTTGAATTTTTTTTAATTCCACCAATTACAACAATATCGCCATCTGCTACTAGTAATTTTGTAACAATTTCCATCTTGTTAATAGGGGGTTCATCAGCACCTCCTGATTTATCTGGAGTGTCATTATTTACTTTAATATCTAATAGAATATTTCCATCTCCAATGATGCTTGGTATAACTTCTAATTTTAATGCAGCTTCTTTAAATGAGGTTGAGGTTGTGCCTTCTGAAGTCGTTTGATAAGGAATTTCTTGGCCTTGGGTAACTGTTGCAAGTTGATTGTCTAGAGTAAATACTTTTGGATTTGAAATTGTTTTACCCATTCCTATTTTCTCTAAAGCTGTAATTTCAGCTTTTAAAACTGCAGAACCTGTTTTTCTTAAAATTCCAATTCCACTTGTGGCTGAACCCGCTGCAAAATCCGTTATTGAGTCAGCTGTTGAACCTAGAGCTGCTGAAGTATCATCAAAAGTTCCTGCAGAACTAGTGCCGACTACACCACCAGCTTGTTTAGCGCCTGTTCGTTTATAATAACCACCAAGTTTAGTACCAAGAGCCTTTTCAAAATCAGAATTTGCTTCAATAATGAATGCTTCAATTAAAACTTGTTTAGTTCTAACATCAATTTCTTTGATCACTTTATCAACAACATCTAAATCTTTTTCTTTACCTCTAACAATAATTGATCTCGTTGTAATTTCTTCGGTAATTTGAATAGGGATGTATGAACCTTCTCCAGCAGCTGAGGTAAACAATTCATTAAGAGTATTTTTTGCTTGTTCTGGTGAAATATAATAAAGTCTAAATATCTCAGAAAAAATTGGTTCTACGCTATCTTCTAATTCAACTTTCTTTTTAACTGCCTGGGCTCTTTCAGTTTTATAACTTTCTTGTGCTGTTAAATTTTCTGGTGAGTGTACTCTTATTAAATTGCTAACGACATCAATATCCGATGCATAATTGTTCATATCTAATAGCGCTTGAAATGCCTTGTCCCATGGTACATCTATTAATTCTGCAGTAATAGCACCTGCTACCTCGTCTCCGACCAAAACATTTATCTCACCAATTTTGCCCATTAATTCCATAGTTTCTTTAAAATCTAAATTCTTAAATTTTAATGTAACTCTTTGTTTTAATAATGGGTAAGTATCAGGAATTAATAAATAATTTCTCTGTACTTGAGATGATATTTTTTTTCTTTTTCCTAACTTTCTAGTGTCTCCTTCAACAGGTTTTGGTCCCATTTCCAAAGTCTTTGCGATCTCAGCTTTGCCAGATTTTTTAATATCATCTTTGATTAATGGTGTGTTGTGTTTAAAAGGTTTATTATATTTTCTAGCAAATTTAGAATTAGCACATCCATTTAAAATCAGTGCAAATATAATTATTCCAATAAATTGGATTGTTTTTTTAATACTCATCTGTTTCTCTTATCCCGCCGTTAAAATCAATAATAATGTAAGTTTTGTCATCTTTTTCAAAAATCGCTTCCGTTAATCTTAAATCTGCCAATTTAATTTTTCCCAAATGTTGACCTAGTGTTAATGTCAATACTTCTCCCGATGAGTTAGCTAAAGAGATATAACTATGATCTTTTCCAGAAATTAATCCTACAAGTTTAAAATTATATAAACTCATTTCATCTTGTTCTTCTCCGTCATCCAGTCCAGTTCGTGCTTTATTGGTATTTCCTTCATTTCCAGCAAAAGGATCATTTAATGGAACTTCATCATCTTCTTGAATTTCATTTACAACTTCGTTTTGAATTTCTTTTACAATTTCATTTACTTGCTCTTTTAATTTTTCTTTATCATTGTCAGCTGCAAAACTAATTGTTGCAGAAAGCAAAAATATTATAAAAAATAAATATTTAAAAAAATTCATCCGGTAATCCTACTATTGTTAATGTCCCTTTTACTATTATCGCTCCAGTTGGATCGTTTTGTACTATACTTATGGTCTCTTTGTCAAAATTCAACATTTTTTTGGATTTAGATACTGCTCTTTTGAACTTAATAAAGCCTAGAAAATTTCCCTTGATTTCATATTCTACAGGAATTTTATAATAAGAAACCATTTTTATTTTTATGTTTTTTTCAGCTTGGTTGGCTATTCCTTTTTTCAGGATTGGTTTTGCTTTTTTCTTTTCAATTTTTGAAATCACTAATCCGTAATTTCCAGCAAACCGACTTAGGCTATTATATAAACCTTCAACTTCTGCCTTGGAATGAAATAAAGTAGATTTTTCTTTAACTTCAGGAGCTAATTTTTTTATTCTTGCTTTAAGAGTAGCTATATCATTTTCAAATTGATTGATTTCGTTTTGTTTTAATAATTTATCTTCATATTTTGCTTTTCGATCTTTGACCAATGGATTTAAAACTGCATAATAAACTATTAAAAATAATATTATTGACCCTAAAGCAATTCCAAATTTGATTAATGTCTTTTTATCTGCAGCAGCTAAAATCTTTTCTTTAATGTCGCTTATTTGTATATTTTTTAAATCCATTATACGTTCTCCAATACACAAGCTATTTTGAAACCTTTCATTGCAGTTTTGCCTTTCTGACCTGTGCTTGGTAATGACATAGATGCAAGTGACGCTTGTGAAATTAAACTTTTAACATTTAAATTATTTATTAATTTTAAAATATCTTGATCGCTATAAGCAAATCCTTCAATAATAACTTGATTGGATCCATTATATTCTAACCGCTTAAACTTAATTCTTTTTGGAACTGCAGATGCTATTTGAGCCAATACTCTAAAGCTTAATGTTTTATTTGATTTAATAGAAGTGCTTAGTTTTAAAGATTTATTTAACATTCCAAGTTCTTTTGCAAGTTTATCTTTTTCAATTGTTTTTAATTCGTGAGTTTGAAGTATCTGATCATAACCAACTATTTTTTTACCCAATGTTTGAATTTGCCAAAAAGACAAACCAAATAAAATTATATAAACAGCAGTAACAATGCCTACTACCCCTTTGAAAGCAAAATTTGAAAATACTTTTGCTTTCTTTTGTGCCATCATATTTTCTCTGTTAGGCAATAAATTAATATTTTTAACTGCTGTTACAAATTTGTAGTAACCAAATACATCTAGCTTTCTAAATGCTAATCCAACTACAGTTGAAAAATAAGATCTATTCTCAAGTTTAACACTTTCTTCTAATTGAGCAGGAATTTTAATTCCTTCCAGTGGATCAAACAAATTAAACCCCGTGTTCACCATATTTTTTCTAAAACTTGCTAAATACTCTTCTACATTTGGTAAATTAGAAGTTACTCTTAAATTTCTAATTCTTTTTTCGTATTTTGTTTCAAAATCCTGAACAGCTTGTTTAACCTGTGTCATATACCTTCTAACCAATGCTTCCATTTCTTCTTGGTTATTAGACTCGATTAAAGTTTTTCTATCCTGGCTTCTAATAAATATATCTGTAATAATTGGATTGTTTTCATATAAAATCATTACATAATTTTCATCTAAACCAAATTCTAAAACTGCAGTTAAGTTAGATTCTTCAATTGATCCTGCTATTTGATTTATTTGATCAACGGCTGACTTTAAAGCAAAACATTTAACGTCAATGATAACGGCGCTCAATCCACCTTTTTTAATTATTTCTGTGTAGCTATTAATGTCTGATAATTTTGATGCTACAAAAAGAATATCCATGGTATTTGCAGTTTGGTTTTTATTTATGACTTGATGGAATATTGAATAGTCTTCTAGATTATCCGTAAGTTGAACTAAATTTTCCCACAAAGAATCTGAATTAATGGCAGTTTTTAATTCTTCATCAGTCATTAAAGGACTGGTTACAACTCTAATAATTGCACTTGTTACAGGAATTGCTATCGCTGCATTAGTAGTTGCAATTTTTGATTTTTGTAATGCAAGTTTCAATTCATCGGCAACTTTGTCAGGATTTTCTAAAACTGTGCTTCCCTCTGATAATCCTTCTATTTTATGAACATAAAATCTATCTAAAATCCATTGATTAGACTTATTACTCGTTAACTGTGCCAGTCTGATTTCTTGAGGTGTTAACTCTACACCTATCATTTCTTCACCTTGAATTGCAGATTTACCTAATCTATTTTTTAGAAATTTTGCAAAAAAACCCTGTTTCTTCTTATCGCTCCCCGAAGCAGGTGAAGGTACCGGAGCTTCTGTCTTACCTTTTTTTTTAAAAAGATTTGAGAATGGATTTTTCATAAAACTATTATAAACTACCTAATATTAGCGTAGCTATATATAATAATATATCAACTATTACACGAATAAATTTTTACGTGATTAAAATAGGCTTATTTTACAATTAATTACATTGAATTTAATGATATATTGTATTTATTAGCATTATGTTTGAAAAACTTGAAGAATTAGCAAAAGATAATAAAAAAATTTCCGATTTTCATGTCAGAGCAGGATCGCCTTTAGCATATAGACAAACTGGAGAAATTATTATGGTTAAAGACGTCTTGGTTAAACCTCAAGACTTGAAAGATTTACTGTCAATAAACTGTAACGAATCAGAAATAGAAAGATTTGAAGAAACTCATGAACTAGATTCTGCTGTTATGCTGAGTGGTTTAAGATTTAGAGCTAACTTTTATAAAACAATTAATGGTCCTGCTGCTGTACTGAGAAGAGTGGAAAGTAAAATTCCTGAAATGGATCAATTTAATCTACCACAATCACTCTATGATGTAGTGGATTATCATAAAGGATTAGTTTTAGTTACTGGACCAACTGGTTCTGGAAAATCAACCACACTAGCTGCAATTGTAAATGAAATAAATAAAACAAGATCTACAAATATTGTAACGGTTGAAGATCCTGTAGAGTTTATACATAAAGATAATAAAAGTATTGTCTCACATCGAGAAGTTGGAAAACAAACTCAAACTTTTGCAAATGCATTAAGAGCAGCATTAAGGCAAGATCCAGATGTAATTCTAGTTGGAGAGATGAGAGATCTTGAAACAATAAGTTTGGCATTAACAGCTGCTGAAACAGGACATTTAATTTTTGGAACTTTACATACGAGTGGCGCACCAGCTACTATAAATAGACTTATTGATGTATTTCCTCCAGAACAACAAGAACAAATTAGAGCACAAATTTCAACTTCTTTAAAAATGGTTCTGACCCAAAGATTGATAAAAACAAAAGATGGGCAAGGACGTATTGGTGCTTTCGAAATAATGAAATGTACTCCTGCAATTCAAAACTTAATTCGAGAAGCAAAAATTCATCAAATTCCAAGTATTATGCAAACAGCAGTTCGAGATGGAATGATTACCATGGATAAATCTTTAGAAGAATTGGTTAGGTCAGGAAAAATAGATGCTGGTGCTGCAAAAGCAGAACATTAAAGGATTTTCACTACTTGAATTATTAGTGGTCGTAGTTATTGTGGCAATTGTCTCTGCTGTCGCTTATCCAAATTTTTCGTCGTGGAAAACGGATAGAGAGTTAAGACAAGGTGCAGAAAAAATTACAAATTTAATTGCAGGTATTAATACTCAAGCACAGAGAGGATCTTATCCTTATGTTCAAGTTCATATATCACCTTCAGGTACGGCTGGTGCAGGTTCATCTAGTGTTACATTTACTTCTAAAGGAATGAAACAAAGTACATTAAGCAGCAAATTAAATGCAGGAACAAGTTTAACTTGCCCTATGACAGGTGCTGGTACAGGTGATTGGGATGTAGATGTTGCGGAATATAGATTAGAAAACCTTGCAGTACATTTTGATAGTGATGGAGCAGTTTGTTTTTCTAAAGATGGAAGTTTATTTGGAAAAGAAGGAAAAATTAAAGCCAATTTAAATATTTCGATTGAAAAAGTAAATTCAGATAATTACGTGATAATTTGTACTTTAAAAAATGCAGCAAAAACAGGAAATGAATGCGCAATAAATCAGACAGGTGGCTTGGAAAAACCTGCATACTTGGTACAATGGTCTAGATTTGGTAATGTAACTAAATTTAAATGGAGCGGTAGTGATTGGAATAGGCAGTAAAAGATTAAAAGAAAAAGGTATGACAATTCTAGAAGCGTTGATTTCAACAGCTATTGTTGGAATTGGGTTTGTAGCCATATTTCAAATGGTTAATTATTCTATTCAATCTGTTGATGTTTCAGGAGAAAGGACAAAATCGAATTATTTAACAGCAATGGTAGCAGAAGACTTAATAGGAGACAAAAACTCAGATATATCGGGCAAAAAACTTTATAATTGGTTAGTGGATAATAAGAATAGCGATGGAAATACGTGGTCGATGGGAACTTGCTCTTCAGGGGTTTCTAGCACTGGAAATTTATCTGATGTTCAAAAAGAAAAATTTAGAAAATGGGATAACCGATTTTCAACAAAAAGAATTAAATGTAAAAGTGCTAAGGACAAAAAATCTTTTAAAATATTTGATATTTGTCGATCAGGTTGCACTTACACTAACACGACCGCATATGATAAAATTTATCTCGGGAGAATGGAAGTGAACATGAACGACGGTACAAAGAAAAAATATCTTTATTTTCAAATTCATTAATGAAAAAAAAATTTAGTTCAATAGCGGGTGTTACATTAATAGAAATTTTAATTGGTCTTATTATTTCTGTAATCATGATGGGGGCAATGTATACATCTTATTCTGTTGTTAATAGCACCTACTCACAAATAACTGACAAAGCAAAAATCAGTCAATCAGGAAGAGATATAATTGGAATGCTCATGAGAGATGTTCGAATGGGTGGATATAAATATTTCAATGACAATATAAAAACAGATAGTGTTAACCATGCACCTCTCGTTATTACAAAAAGATCAGGCGCCGCCACTCCTATAGATTGCGATAAATTAGAAATAGTTTATGGAAGTGTTGATTATGACAAGAATAAAGCTGTAGACAAAAGATATACTTACACAAAATATAAAATTACTTACCAATGCAAACCATCAACAATTATAGATAAAGCTGTAGCGGGTGGCAATACCAAGATACAAGCTTTTGCGATTTATAAATCAAAACAGAAATGGGATGCAAGTGGAACCGGAAGTTGGGCTGATCCTACCACGGATGGTAATGACAAAACTTATCCTGATCAAAAAATTATTGATTATGTTCAAGATTTAGTCTTCCTTGCCACAGATGAGAACGGTCGCATTATTTCTCCACCTCCAAATCCATCTAAGAATCATAATGTAGATAAACTTTATAGTATTAAAACTATAGACATCGCTTTAACAATGAGATCAAAAAACAATTTTTTTAAATCTTCAAAATCTAGAACAACACATGCTTTAAGTGATACTGGGAGAAATATTACTAAAACTGATAAATATTTAAGAGATACAATAACTGTATCTGCGCATGCAAGAAATTTGGGATTGCAATGAAAAATAAAAACGAAAAAGGATTTGCTTTAGTTTTATCTTTAGTTTTATTGCTCGTAATGTCATTGATGGGTGGAGCTTTAATTGTAATTTCTGCAGGAGATCATCAAAGTAATAATACGAGCGACCAATACCAGCAAACTTTTTATGTAGCAGAAACATCTTTATTAGAAGGTGAAAAATACCTTCTAAATCAATTTTTGGGACCTTGGGATACATCTACTCATGCTAGAGATGTAACAAAAAGAAATCTGCCAATAAACAAAACTACAGTTTTCACTGGTGCTATGAGTAAAGAAAATTACACGAGCTCAGATAATTTTAACGCAGATACAGGAACTATTTGTTATAACAGTTTTCCTGATATAGATCGTACAGAACTAAAAGTAGTTGTTGCTCAAAGTTGGAATTTTGGAAAATTAATAAGAGATAGTTTTAGTACCAATGCATCTGTTTCAGAACAAAATGAAGCAGATAATCACCTAAAAAAGTTTTATTATGAATTTTTTATCACAAGAATAGGGGCCGCTCCTTTTAGAGGATATGGCGCAAGTGTTAAAAAATCAGCTACAAACACTGGAAATAACGGTATGGCTTTTAGAATTTATGGTTGTGGCATGTTTAAAGAAACGTTCGGTGCACCATTAAATGGAATTACAATGGTGATTCCCCTAGAAAGCACCATTATTTTACCTCAATAAAATGACCAGAATGGACAACGACCACTGTAGAATGCTAATAATTGGATATATAAATATAAAACTATGAAGATTTTTAAAGAAGTAATACTTACTATAATAGCTTTCTCTTTATATATATCATCAGCTCAGGCAGCTTGTGATTTTATCATTAATATTGGGGACAAAAAAACAAAGTTAGTTGAAAAAATTGCAGAACCAATACCAATGTTTCCAGGTCAGTTTATGTTACCAGTTCAATCAACTGAACTATGCCCACATGATAATCTCGACAAGGATATAGCTGTTGAATACATATTTTTAGAAGATGATCTTGCTGCAATTAGACTTGCTGCAATTAGAATGCTTGTTTTAAACGATGGAAAAAACACACTAAGTAATAAACTTACACTGATGAATTATGCAAAAAAAGTTTATGGAGACTTTGACACTGGTCAAAACCCAGGCATTTATAATAATTTTAATGTTTGGGAAAAATCTCAAAGCATAGTCATTTATAAAAGATTGCTGGATGCAGAGGACATGATTGTGGAGGAAATTTATATTTCAAATAAAAAATATGATGAAAAGCTTGGTAAATTTTATTACGATCTTGAAATGAATGAATTAAAAGAAGAAGAAAACACCAATTAATTTATGAGATCAAAATTTTTTATAATTAATATTTTATTATCAATTCTTTTGCTTACAGGTAATGCGTTTTCAAAAGCTTTGCCTCCAGGATCAGGAATTGGAGATGTTCCTGCAAACGTATTAATCCTTTTAGATAAATCAGGAAGTATGGGAGCAAGAATGACTAGTGGTGCAGGCATTTATTACCCTGTATCAATTGCAGTTGATAGCAGTGGCGACGTCTACGGAGGGCAATATACTAACTATGGAATTAAAAAATTTGAGTATGCAACTAGTGGAGTTGACTCATCTTTTGGAAGTTCAGGAATTTACAGGGGATCAGGTAATTGTAGATCATATTATCCTTATGAAATGAAAGTACATAATGGATATCTTTATGTTGCTGGATTTTATAGTCACAGGGTTTTCAGAATAAATTTATCAACCGGTAAATGTGATTGGGATACGTCTGCAACATATGTTCACTCACTAGATATCCAAAATAATATTTTATATGCCTTTGGCAATAGTAAAATGATAGTCCGTAACTTATCTACAAACCAAAATATATCGTGTTCTTATAGCGGTAACTTAAGAAGTAATGGCAGTTGGAGTTACAATATTGCCGTAGACCCTTCAGGAAGTAATTTGTATACTCATAGAAATAGATTTATATATAGATATGCTATAGGCGGCAACAAATGTCCTAATACTAGCTATTCTAGCCGAATTAAAAGAAATAGTTGGCAATATTCTTTTGGGATGAGGTTTCATCCAACGGATGATAGCATTTTTTATGCTACAAGCCATTACCAACACAAACTTTTCAAATTTACTTTAAACGGAGCGAAAAGTAAATTTTCATCTGTCTCTTCTGTAGGAAAATGCTGCACGGGAACATCTACTGCTTCAAACGTTAGAATGTACTATCCAACGGGCGTTGCAGTTGATTCATCAAATAACAGAATTGCAATTGCTAATTATTATAAAAGCTCAATTATATTTTTTGATTTAAACCTAGGTTTTCTTAAAGAAATTGGCGGAAGTGCAGGAACAAGAATGAGCGGAGCTCATGAGGCTATTAAAGCTATTGTAACAGATGCGTCTTTAACTTCTGGTGTGGATTTTGGCTTTGGATATTGGGCATGGGGTGGAAATCCTGGTTTTAAGAGTTGGTCTGGAAATATAACCACTGGAAAAGCAAACCCATGCAATAATACAGCATGCGTAAAGGTCAGAGCTCACAAAGGTGGAGCAGCAAGAATTAATCAAGTTGTAACATCAGTAAGTCCAGGAGGAGGAACAAATGCAGCAGATTGGGCAAAACAGGCTAAAGAATATTATTTACATAAATCTTTATCACCCATTGATAAAAATCTATCCTGTCAAAATAGCTATGTATTAGTTATTGGAGATGGAGTTTGGGGTAATCATAATTCAGCTAAAAATACTGTTACAACTTTATTAAATAGTCACAAAATTAAAACTTTTACAGTTGCTTATGGAGGAGGAATAAGTTCATCGGGTATATCCAACTTTAGAAAAATGGCACAAGCAGGTGGCACCAATGATGTAATTATTGCCAATACAACCGCTTCTTTAAAATCGCAATTGAAAGCTGCGATCTCCCAAATTATTGCATCAAAATTATCTTTTACTGCGCCTGCAATTACTGCAACAATTGAAAAAGGTGGATCCTTGTATCAAGCACAATTTGATTATGTGCAAAACAAAGAATGGCAAGGAACATTAAAAAGAACAGCAATTAGTTCTAGCGGCGTTATTGATACAAAAGATAGTGGTAACTGGAGTGCCGCACAAGTGCTACCTACTCCAACTAAAAGAAAAATTTGGAGTCAAATACCAGGTGTAGATTACAAAACAGATTATAATAATTTTACAGATGCTAATTGGACTGACATACAAACATTATTTCAATTAACCAACAATGAAGTTGCTGGATATCATAGTGTCACCGACAACCCTGCTAATACCAGAAGATGTAAAAATACTTCTGGAGTTGCAGATGGTACTGATGATGATATTAAAGGTTTAATTAATTTTATTAGAGGCGAAGACTATTTTGATTATGACGCTGATTGTAATTTAACTGAGACAAGACCTAATCCTCTAGGAGATATATATCACTCAGAACTGATAGTTATTGGAGCTCCTAGTGCTGAAACCGCATTTGTTAATCAAAACCAAGAGGCTTATTTTAGATCTATAAAGGGTTATGATTCATGGGCTAGTAGTCTATCAGCTAGGGAAGAAGTTATTTATGTTGGGGCAAATGATGGGATGCTTCATGCATTTAGAGCTAAAGATGGAGTTGAAAAATGGGCTTTTGTTCCTCCTTTAATAGCTCCAACAATTCCATTAATGGTAAATGCAAATTTAAATAAAGCTGGAGCTGGTGGATCTAATGCAATTTTTGGTGTCGACGGTTCTCCTGTAGTACATGATATGTATTTTAAGAGTCCTTTGGATAATGCAGTTAAATGGCATACTATAATGTTTTTGCCTTATGGGCGAGGTGGTAATGGTTTCTCTGTATTAGATATTACTCATCCTGACAAACCATTACATTTATATTCTGTATTAAACGATACCACTTTGCACAAAGTTCATATTGCAGATCACCAAGGTAATCTTTTAGGACCCTACGATTATGTAGCTAATTCTTATGGGTTAGGCTCTTTTATAGAAGCAGTACAAGTCACTGATAATGCTAATATGGGAACTGGTTCCATGATTTGTGATGCAACTGGTAATAACCAATGTTACAAATCTAAAAAGTGGACGTTTCCTGTTAGAGGAGTAACAAAATCTGATTTAACAGTATTAAAAGACGGATCTAATTATACACACTTTCAAGTTACTCAAGATAGCAACGGTGATACCGTTTTAACTTTTGGTAATGATATAACTTACTATGGTGCAGATCCAGGTGATAATACAAAAACTAGTACGGAACTTGGGGTATTAATTAAACCAACTGCAGCAGTTATGGGTGTAACAACTCAGCCTGAATACGACTATAGTAAGCTTGGAGAAACTTGGTCTGCTCCTAGAATATTTAGACTGCCTAATAACGGAGCTGGAGATACTGATACATATGATGATATTTACGTTGCTGTTATGGGTGGTGGATATGGAACTCAATTTGAAGGAGTTGGAAATGCTTTATTTGTAATCAACCTGGAAGATACAGCTTATCCAGGAAGAGTGCATAAAATAATAGATATAGAAGAACTACCAGATTCATCAAGTGATATTATAAATTCTACACCAGGAACTCCGGTTGTGATTACTGCAGATACAGCAAGAGGAGTACAATTTAGAGGAGCATTAGTTTACATAAATGATTTTGAGGGAAAAATTACTAAATTTAATTTAACAAATATGAGCGATGACGGTGATGGAAACGCTATCGCTTTATATGATAATACAACTCTATTCTGGGCAGGATCTAATAAAACAAATGGTAGATATATGTATCATTCAATGGATGCAACAATAGGTCAAAGTACAAATTCACTTTGGCTGTATGCAGGAACTGGGGACTATGAAAGAATAGTTGATTCATCAAGCGGTATACAAAACTTATTGCTTGGTATTAAAGATCGTCATTACCCGCTGTACAGAAAAGTGAAAACTCCAAGCAAAGCAGACGATTTAACAAATTGTAAAAATACAACAAACGATCAAACGGGTGCTAATTGTCCTGAAAATGCAGATAGAGGTTGGTATGTAACTTTAAATCACTCTAAAAAAGTAACAGCCGAACCAACAGTTTCAAGTGGATTAGTATATTTCCCGATTTACAAACCTTCTTCTTCGGTTAACAAATGTAGTTTAGGAGATGCATTTATTTGTGCCATTGATGATGAGTGTGGAACAAACTTTTCATCTAGATTAGGTAAAAATACAGGTGCACAAAGTAGTGAAAAATGTAGATATGTTGGTCAAGGTGTATTATCTAGAATTGTAATGTTTGCAGGTCAGTTATTTGCAAACATTGCGGGCCAATCAACTTCGGGAAAAGACTTAGTGACTATGAAAGCTGCTGCTGGTGAAGTTACAACGTATAGAAGTTCTTGGAGACAAAACTACTAATTTAAGCAATCAAGACAAATTTTTCTAGAGGTTTAAATATTTTAAGTAGAAATATATAATCCAGGCAAACATAGTAATCATTGTAGAAAATATTAAGGCAAAACCTACAAGACTATCTTGGTTAACTTTTTTTCTCCATTTTTTTGGAAAGAAATCTAATGAATAAGCATACACAATTATAAAAATATTAAATGCTGAGAAAATAATATTAATGAATAAAAACTTGTCCATTGATTATTAATAACTATTGTCAGCTTAATTATAAACCCATATTTTAATATTTAGCTATATAGGCCTATTTTATCATGAAATTTTCTTAGCTTTTTTAAAGCAACTGCATAGGCTGCTGTTCTAAAATTTAAATTTTTATTTTTATTTTTTTCCACCAATATTTCTTGAAAAGATTCTCTCATGGTATCTTCAAGTCCAGAATACGCTAGGTCTTTTTCAGTTGCCCCTGATGTAATTTTTTTATAAAGCGAGGGTGGTATTGACTTATTTGTTGTTTTTTCAATTAATTCTATAACATCTTGCATTTTTTGCTCATCAAAACGACGCTGCAGTCTTCCAAAACGAATATGGGATAAATTTTTTACCCATTCATAATATGAAACAATTACACCTCCAGCATTAACAAAAATGTCAGGTAATACATGTATGCCACGTTTATTTAAAATTTTATCAGCACGATAAGTGACAGGTCCATTGGCTGCTTCAACAATTAATTTTGCTTTAACTTTGTTTACATTATCTAGACTAATTACAGATTCTGTGGCTGCTGGAATTAAAATATCACAATCAAGCAATAACACATTTGAAGATTTTTTAATGAACTTGGCGCCCTTAAAATGATCAATTTTTTTATTTTTAAGATAATATTTTGAGAGTTTGTTTATATCAATACCTTGACGATTGATTAAGTAGCCATTCCAATCTCCTATTGCAATGATTTTAGCTTGATCTCGATTATATAAATCAAGACATAAACTTTTACCTACTTTACCAAATCCTTGAATAACAATTAAATTATCCTTAAGCTTTTTTTTCAATTTTGTTTTTTTTAGTAGTTCAGGGTGTCTAAAGTATTCCCGAATAGTTTCTTCTACGCCTCGACCAGTTGCGCCGTCTCTTCCTCGAATACCCCCATATTCAACTGGTTTTCCGGTAACACAAGCTAAATAGTTTATATCCTCAGGAAATAAATTTTTATAAGCATCCATAATCCAAACCATTTCTCTTTCCGATGTTCCAAGATCAGGAGCCGGAACATTCAATGCAGGATTTAAAAAACCTTTTTTTGCAAGTTTTGTTGCATAATTTTTTGTAATTACACGAAGTTCTTTTTCAGAATAATTTTTTGGGTTAATTTTAAGAGATCCTTTCGATCCTCCATAAGGAACATTTACAACTGCACATTTATAAGTCATCAAGGCTGCCAAAGCTTCGGTGTCATCTTGACTCACATTGGATGAAAATCTTATTCCTCCTTTTGAGGGCAAGCGGTGTTCGCTATGAACAGCGCGCCAGCCTACAAAATTACAAATTTTTTTCTTTATTCTAACACCGACAGTAACTTGCATTACTGAATGACTATACTTAATGTATTCAATTACATCTTTTGGAAAACGAATTATTTTACTTGCCTGTGTAACAAAAGAATCAACGTTTTCTTTAAAAGTAGGTTTTTTCATAGTTCATTTCTAGCACAAATAATTTTAACACACTATAACGCGTTAGAAATCTCGTCAAACATATGATATCTCCAACAAAGGTTATTGAAGTTAAGTTCTATACTAATTGTTGCAGAATATAGATTCTAGAAGCAAGGTCTCCTGGAAAGAGTACAATCTTTTAATAATCTTTATAATTCAAGATTATTCGTTAATTTTGATACACATACAGGTAATATCATCACGTAGTTTTGCTTGTTCAAAACTTAGGTTATCAACAATGTTGGTGATTATATTTTTAGGATTTATTTCTTTAATATTTAAAATTATTTCCTTAACTCCCTCAACTCCTAGCTCTTTCCCATTCTTTAAATAGCCTTCGGTCACACCATCTGTATAAACAACAAAGGTTTTATTTTTGATATTGAATTTTCTTTTTTTCACCATTGTTTCATTTGGATATTTAATAATACCTATGGGTGGTAAATCAGATTTTATGAATTCAAAATTTTTTGCATCATCAAATAACATGATGCTTTCGTGACCTGCATTAATAATATCAATTTCACCATTTGCGATATTCATTTTCCCGAATACAGCCGTTACAAACATTCCTTTAAACTTTGCTTCAACAATTTCATTATTAACAAGATAAACAACTTTTTCTAAAGGTAATAATAGATTTGCAAGCGTTCTAAATACGGAAGATGCTTTAGCCATTAACATTCCTGAACGAACACCTTTGCCCGATACATCGGCTAATGTAAAATAAAATTCATTTTCATTAATTTCTATAATATCGTAGTAATCGCCCGAAACATCTCTTGCAGGTACATTTTTTGCATAAACAAATTGTTCAAATTTTTTAGTTTCAGGAAATAATCTTTTTTGAACTTCCCCTGCTAGTTCTCTTTCTTTTTTTAAAACTGCTTGTTTTTGTAAATTTATAACTGCTATTTCATTTTCTCGTAAAAATCTAAAGTATAGTCCTGTTAAAAAAACAACAGTAACCACAAAAATTGGATAACTAATATCCACTAATTCTGATCTTAATAAAAAGAAACCAAAGCCAATTAATATTACAGAAATTATACTTCCACAAAAGATTGTTAAGCTATACTTTGGTTTTATTGTCTGAGAATAATAAAACGTAATAAGCGCAATAATAATTGAAAATAATAATTCAAATAGGTAAATATTTGGATTACGAATAAGATAAGAATTATCTAAAATGTTTTCGATTACATTTGCATGAACCTCCACCCCAGGCATGGTAATTCCCAAAGGCGTTTTAACAAGATCGAATAAACCTTGGGCAGATGCACCTATTAAAACGTATTTGTCTTTGAATATTCTTTCGTCGAATTTTCCATCAAAAACTGAACTTGCAGAAATATATTGGCTCTTCTGAGATTTTTTATATCTAATCCAAATTATTCCATTGGCGTCGGTAGAAATTTTATGAGGTCTAACACTTACTTTTTTTATCCCAACTTCATCTAATTCTAAAAATAAATTTTTTTGTTTTGATCCTACGCGCACCATCTCTAGTCCCATGGTTGGATATAATTTTTTATTAAAACGTATAATTAATGGTAAAGAACGAATAACTCCGTCACCTTGATCTAAAAATGAAATTGATCCTAATCCCTTTACGCTTTTTTCCAGTTGTTCTAGAGAACCTATAGAGTAAGGAAATGCATAAGTAAATTTTTGAGGATCTCCTCCCTTAGTAAGAAATTTAGCCTTTGCCGAACGTTCATAACTTCCTTTTGAAGAAACAGTACTGCCTAAAACTGCAAGTACTGAATTGGAAGAGTTTAGTTTTTTTCTAAATTTTTCATCATTACTTTCAATATTGTTTAAATAATTTACTATATCTTCATCATTAATGTCGTATGCTTTAATAATTTCTTTAGGAGTTTGTTTATCTTTTTCAGTAAAAAATATATCAAAGCCAATTGCTTTTGGATTTGTTTCATTAACTTTATCTATAATCTCTGCAAAAATAGACCTATTCCAAGGAAACTGACCGAACTTTTCTAAACTTCTTTCATCAATGTCTATTATAACAACATTTGAATTTTGTTTATTTAAAGTAAAAAATTTTTGATATAAATCAAAACTTAAAAAAGAAATTGATTTTATAAAACTTGGATTAAACCCCTTTAAAACTATTAATAAGACCAATAGAATTAAAAATATTAAGTAATTTTTGTATTTTAATAACAAATCCTGCACACTCAGAATTTAACCAGAATATAATCAAAGTAAATAAAACTTGATTAAGTTTTAAAGATTATTTTTTACGTCTTCTCTTATTTTCAGCTTATTTTTTCTTCTTCTTGGCTTTTTTCTTCTTCTTAGCTTTTTTCTTTTTCTTAGGTTTCTTTTTCACCGCTTTTTTCTTTTTCTTCTTAGCTTTTTTCTTCACTGCTTTTTTCTTTTTCTTAGGTTTCTTTTTCACCGCTTTTTTCTTTTTCTTCTTAGCTTTTTTCTTCACTGCTTTTTTCTTTTTCTTTTTACCTTTTCCCTTAACCGCTTTTTTCTTTTTCTTTTTACCTTTTTTCTTCACGGCTTTTTTCTTTTTCTTTTTACCCTTTCCTTTAACTGCTTTTTTTTCTTCAGCTTTTTTCTTTTTTGCTTCTTGATTTTTCTTCTTTTTTTCTGCTCTTTCTTTTTTTAAAGCAATTTTCTTTTCTTTATCTTTTTTTATATTTTTCTTAATTATAATTTTTATCTGTTCTTTATCTAAACCTTGTGCCTTAAGTTCTTGTTTAATTTGTTTTTTAATAGCTTTTCTCTCTTCTTTTGTGACACCTTCTACTTTCGCAACTTTTAATGCTTTCATTTTCTTTTTGAATTTTTTTAACTGTTTTTGAGTAATTTGTTTTGCTTTGCCTGGCGCCGAACCCTGCTTCATGCTTGCAAAACTGTAAGGTTTATTCAGCAAAGTTTTTCCAAAATTATTCCCAACTTGAACAGCTCCAGGTCTTAATCCTAATGTATTATTTTTTCCAGGTCCGATTAGCAAAGTATCTGTTTGTTTTTTTTTTCTTGAAACTATTGTTTGAAATTCTGTTCCTCTAGATCCGAGTGTGCCTTCCGGAACTTTTATGGTTAAATTATCTGGATTTTTTTTACTTATTAAACCTGAAATTACTTTTAAACTTCCTTGTTTAACATTTGCTATAATTTTTCCATCGTTGGTCTCAGGATCATAAATAAAAGTATCCATTAATACTTCAGAGTCAGATCCTAATGTAAAAGTTGATTGATCTAAAAGTAAAATTTGTGTACCAGAATTGCTCCCTGCAATAATGGTCTCCCCTAAATATATTTTGTCACCTGTCTTTAATTCCCTAGTTGTAGTTTTTACTTCTCCAGATATTGCTCCCAAGACACCGATAAGTTGTTTTTCAATTTCAATTTTCTCCGATGCTTGCAAAGAAAATGATGTGGCAAGAAACGCAATTATTAAAGTCAGTAATTTTTTCATCAGGCAAAAACATACAACAAAGTTATTTGAGTTTCATTAACTTTTAGCTTTATTTGAGTTGGATTAGTCAAGCATTTTGAGGTTATTTGATGTAAATCTTATTCATTTATTCAAATGCACTGTTTTTGAAAAACTAATAGAATAGGAGTTTGATAAATAATCATAGTTTTTTATATTGGATTCGGAAATTACTTTTTCATAAGAAAGGTTTATGAAAAAACTTCTGTTTGGATCTATTCGGGGAAAAAAATCGCCTAAGGGTTTAGTGAGCATTATGTCGAAAGTGTTAGTTAAATCTGATCTTAAAATATTTGAATTAATGCTTGTATCTTTTTTTTTATAATCATTCAAACTTAATGCATCACCAATGGAGATATCTGCAAATGGAAATGCTAAATTTAAACTCAAAACTAAATCATAAGTTTCATAATCATTTGTATCATCTTTTGCATCAGAATCGCTGTATCCTATAGATGTAGATGTTGAAAAAATAGAGTTCACCGCAAAGTCATGTCCTAAACTATATCCATGTCCAATTGCATTTGTTTCATCTGCTGTTGAGTCACTTAAGTTATGGTCAGCTTTTGAATCGGTATAATTGTAGCCATAACTAAATGAATTACGATCACCGACTTGGAAATATCCTCCAATTCCATACATCAAAGAAAAATTGTCTGCATCAGTTTTAGGATCTTGTTTAGTTAAAATTAAATAAGGACTTAAACTTTGGTTCCCTAATGATGTATCTAGACTTAAAGTCATTCCATAATCTGTGAAATCATCTGTTCTGTCATGTTCTTGGTTTGAGCCGGTTCCACTAACATTTATAATTAAAGAAGACGCTTTTCCTAATAATCTAGTTGCAGTTAAACCTAAACTTCCAGTGTAAGTTCTATCAAATTTAGCAGTATTAAATCCTGTAACACTATCAGAACTATCTTGTAATCTTGTCTTTGAAACACTATTAACATTGTTGTTTTGAATTGCTCCAGTGCTAAAATTTGCATAAAAGTTCCATAACTTAGGTTCTTGACCTGATTTAAGTTCTTCTTTAATTTCATTTACAGTTTCTAAATCAGAAGCAGTTAAATCTTTTTCTTTTATTTCCTCTATTAAAGTTAAAGCTTTGTTTGGTGAGTCTGCCTGTACTAAAACAGAGAGAAGATAAAGTTTTATTTCAATATTATCTGGATAAAGCATATTAAGTCTTTCTAAAGTTGAAATAGTTTGTTTGTGGTTCCCAGCTTTCTCTTGCTGTCTTGCGTATTTCAAATTTAAATCCAAATCATTTGGATTTTGTAAAATTTGCATGTAAGTGATATTTTTGTCTAAAGAACCAGATATTAAAGCTTTTTCTCCTTCAATTTCTATTACTTTACTAGTTGTGTCAGCAGCTATCTTTGAAGTTTCTTCTTCTTTATCTTCTGTAAAATCTTTAATTATTTCATCTTCTATTTTAGTTCCAGTTTTATCTAAATTATTTGTTGCATCACTTGTTCTTGCAATTATAACTTTTTTATCTTCAGTGGGTTGATCTTTAATAATTATTTTTTTAATTATTTTATTAACCTCAATATTTTTAGTTCCAGTTTTATCTAAATTATTTGTTGCATCACTTGCTCTTGCAATTATTATTTTTTTATCTTTAGTGGGTTGATCTTTAATAATTATTTTTTTAATTATTTTATTAGTCTCAGTGTTTTTAGTTTCAGTAATTTGACTAATAATTACTAATTTTTCTTTTTCTAAGATGGGCTCTAATTTTTTTGATATTATTAAATCTTGGTTAATTTTTTTTGATAAAAAAGCTTTGTATAAATTGCTATTATCAATTTTAATGTTTAATTCTGAAATTTCAAAAGGATGTTTTATTTCACTTGATGCGCCAACGGGTATAGTTTTTACAGTTTCAAACAGTAAACCGGCTAACAAAATAATAAAAATTAATAGTAATGAATAAACTTTATTAAAACTTTCAATTTTTTCTTTCTTTCTATTAACTCTTTTTTTTTTATTAGTTTTTTTCTTATTTTTTTTTTTCATATAAATTATTAAAAAAAAGTATAGTATGATCCAAAAATGCTTATAACAAGTAATTACCTATTAAATTTGATCTTTTTTAATATATTAATTGCAAAAAATTAAAATATTATTTTATCTCGGCAAAATAAATAAAATATAGTCCCTATAATTATATAGGGCCCAAAGGGTATTTGTGCTGTCAGTTTTTTTGTCCTATTTATTAGATCGGGTAGAACAGAAATTAATGCAATTATAGAAGAAAAAAATATGACAAATGGAATTGCGACCCAACCAAACCAGAATCCAATCACGGCAAAAAGTTTTGCATCCCCTAATCCCATACCTTCTTTTTTTCTAATTTGCATGTAAAAAAAAATAATCGTCCAAATAATTCCATAACCAAATAATCCTCCTATGAGTGAATTAATATAATTTGGAAAAATGGGATTTAAATTTGGATCAAAAGATTTAACAAATCCTAAAGCTATCATTGGAAAAGTTAAGCTGTTTGGAATGATAAAATGTTTTAAATCGATAAAAAATATTATTAAAAATGATAAACTTAATATCATTAAAAATACAGCTGTTAATGATGCTCCATATAAATAATAAATTATTAAAAAAGATATAATATTGATTGCTTCAACTAATAAATATTTAGAGGAAATTGGTTTTTTGCATTTTCTGCATTTTGCTCCTAATAATAAATAAGAAATAATTGGAATATTGTCATACCAAACAATCTTTTTTTTACACTTTGGGCAAAAAGATCTACCAGTAGTCACGCCTTTATTGAGGGGTAATCTGTAAATGCAAACATTTGCAAAACTGCCCCATAATCCACCTAGAACTATTACAAAAAGGAAATCCACTAATTATATTTTTATATTGGAGGTAATTTGAATAATGCCGTCAATTATGAATTGAACTATTAAAACTGCATCATGCAAGTGAATATAAAGATTAGGTGTATTAATAATAATCTCCATAGCTGAAAATTTATCAAAATTGTATTAAAATACTAGCATATTTATATGTTTTTATTTAAGCCAAAAAACGCACCCATCAAAAAAGAGGAGGAGATCTCCCAGGTAAATATTGATTTAGAAATAGTTACAAAAATGAATCAAGAGTTTGCAGTGTCTCTTGACTTAAATGAAACCTTAATGACGGCGCTTAGAGTAATCATAAACCGAATAAATGCTCAGGCTGCAAATATATTTTTAATCAATCAGGAGAAGAAAAAATTTCAGTGCATTGCATCTTTGCATCAAGATTATTTGGATGAATATGAACTTAATCTTCAAGATGGTGTGATGGCTAGAGCTGTTGAACAAAGAAAATGTATTCGAGTTGGAGATGTTAGGAAAGATGTTAGGGAAATTGCCGAGTTTTATTTTGATTTAGATAATAAAACTAACTTTACAACTTATTCGGTTTTATGTTCTCCTTTGATTGCCGCTAATGAGTGTATTGGTGTCATTCATTGCCTAAATAAAAAAACAGATAATAAATTATTTGAAGAGGTAGATCGAAAGCTTCTTGAAACTTTATCTGCACCCGCGGCTTTTGCTATCAGAAATGCAAAAATGGCAAAAGAACTGATTGATAAAAATAGGATGCAAAAGGAAATTGAAATAGTCGGAGAAATTCAAAAAACACTTCTATCACAAAATAAAAAAGACTTTTTCCCTATTGCTGGAATTAATATTCCTGCAAAAGTTGTCTCTGGGGACTTTTATAATTTTTCAGATTTAGGAGATGGCAGATATGGATTTGGAGTTGCCGATGTATCTGGAAAAGGCATTAAATCTTCTTTGCTTATGTCTAAAGCATCAAGTTTATATCGTTGCTTAAGTAAAACAATGTTTTCAGCATCTGAATTATTAATTCTTTTAAATAACGAAATTTGTGAAACTGCTGCACGAGGAATGTTTGTTACCATGCTTATTGGAATTTATGACAGCAACAAAAAAGAATTATTGCTATCTAATGCAGGCCATGAACCTCCGTTAATTTATTCTAAAGATGGCAACTTTACAAATTACACAGAGGCGGGCCCACCCCTTGGTATTATGCCAAAAGTTAAATATACAGAAACTACCATTTCGTTTTCAGAAAGCTCTATGTATATTTTTACGGACGGAATAACTGAGATTAAAGATCCAAATGGAGAAATGTTGGGCTCAGAAGGTTTTCAAGAATATATAAAAAAATATCAAGCAACTCCTAATAACAAAAGATTAAAAGCAATCATTGATGACTTTGTTAAATCAGGAAAAATTCAAAAAGATGATTTAACAATCGTTGTTGTTGATGGAAAATAAAGAAAGTTAAATATTCCTTAAAAATAAACGATAA
>CAJWKX010000004.1 GCA_913043015.1 uncultured Candidatus Pelagibacter sp.
GTTTCAAGCTGAAGAAGTTCATATCCTTTTTTGATTAGAATGCTTAATCCTGTATCTTTTAAATTTATCATCTTCATATAATTCTTTTTTTCTTCATCTTCTAATTGATTAATTTGATTTTCAATATCTGCTGATATTATAATTGTATTTTTTTCTAAAAATTTTTCTACAAAATCTTTAGTGTAGCCATTTCCTTTTTCAATACTTTTTTCATCAACATTGCATACATATAGCTTAGGTTTTATAGATAAAAGACCTGTCTGATTAAGTTCTCTATTGCTAAAATTTTCATTCAAAATTTCCATATTTTGATCTTCATTAATATAATTTAAGGCAACCTCTAGAATTTTTAATTGCTCATTAGAAAAATTTTTTTTATTTCTTTTATCCAATCTTTTTTGAATAGACTCTAAATCTGCAAGTTTCATTTCCGTTTCGATAATTTCTAGATCTCTAACAGGATCAACGTTTGGATTAACATTCTGAATATCGCCTGAGTCAAAACATCTAATCATATGAATAATTGCATCCGCTTCTCTAATATGAGATAAAAATTTATTTCCAAGACCTTCACCTTTAGAGGCACCTCTTACTAATCCCGCTATATCTACAAATGAAATTGTTGTATTTATTTTTTTTTTTGATTTAGATATTGAAGCTAATTGATCTAATCTTTGATCAGGAACAGGAACTATTCCTATATTAGGATCAATGGTACAAAAAGGAAAATTTTCTGCTTGTGCTTTGCTTGAATTTGTTAATGCATTAAACAATGTAGACTTACCGACATTGGGCAATCCTACAATACCACACTTAAAACCCATTTATTAATTATTTACAGTACTTGAAAATAAATCTAATTTTTTATCTAACAATATTGGCAATGAATCAATAATATTTTTTTTAATTTTTTCCAATTGCTCTTTTTCTTCTTCATTAAAATTATTTAAGACATAGTCTGATACTGAAATTTTCTGATCTGGTTTTCCAATTCCAATCCTAACTCTTGAATATTCTTTTCCTATAAATTTGTCCATGGATGCAATTCCGTTATGGCCAGCGCTAGATCCCCCAAGCTTTGCTTTTATTTTTCCAAAATCTATATCTATGTCATCATGAAAAACGATCACATCTCCAGCATCTATTTTAAAATACTCCATTAACTCTCGGATACATATTCCAGAATTGTTCATAAATGTAAGAGGTTTAATTGCATAAACTTTATTGTTTAAAATATTTCCTGTGGTCAATAGACCTTTAAATTTTGGTTTTTGCTTAGACAGACTAAATTTTTGGTTAATTACATCAATAATTTTGAAGCCGATGTTATGCCTGTTATTTTGGCTACCAGAAGTTGGATTACCTAGCCCTACGAATAGAATCATAAATAAAATTTAAAATTTGAAAATATTCACGTAAAATAATTTATTTTTTTTCTGTAGGGTTTTTATTTTCTTTTTTTTGACCCTCTTTAGATTTATCGTCAGTCTTGTCTCCTTCAGTAGTTTTATCTTCAGATTGTTCTGTAGTACCTACTTCAGTTCCCTCAGCTCCCTCTGTATCTTTAGAACTTTCAGCATCTGCAGTTTTTTCTGGCTCTTTAAATACTGTAGGAGCAGCAACAGTTGCTATAACGAAATCTCTTCCTTGAATAGTTGGTTTAACATTTTCAGTTAAGTTTATAGATGAAAATTTAATACTTGCTCCAATTTCCAACCCTTCAAGATCTACGACAAGTTCAGTTGGAATATTTTCAGTTGGGCATTTCAACTCTACTTTTCTTCTTACAATGTTTAATACTCCTCCTCTTTTTATACCAGGGCATTTTTCATTGTTAATAAATTTAACAGGTATTTCTATAATAATTTTAGCACCTTTAACAATTCTTAAAAAATCAACATGTATAGGATCATCGCTAATTGGGTCGAAAGCAACTTCTCTAGGCAAAACGTTCGTAGATTTGCCGCCCAGATTTAAACTGATTATGTTTGATAAAAAATTTTCTTGATCTATTAATGTTTTAACTTCTTTTTTTGAAAGATAAATTTTTTGATTTTCTATTGTTCCTCCATAAATCACTCCAGGAACCTCACCTTTTTGTCTAAGTGTATTAACTTGTCCTTTTGTACTTGTATTTCTTGATGTTACTTCTATTGAATTCATAAAATGACGGTTTTTAACTTAGGAAAGTAAATTTTACAAGTAAATTATTTGAATAAATCAGAAACCGAAGTTGAATTTGATATACGTTTAATTGCCTCACCAATCAAATTAGATATTGTTAATATATGAATATTTCTTGCATTTTTAACTTTGTCTTCATTATTAATCGTGTCAGTTACAACTAAATTTTTTATATGAGATTTTTTGATTTTTTCAACAGCTTCACCACTTAATACTCCATGAGTAACATAAACGTGAACTTCTTTTGCTCCTCGTTTTTTTAAAGCTTCTGCAGCATTAACAATAGTTCCTCCTGAATCAATAATGTCATCCACAATTATACATGTTTTGCCTTTTACACTACCAATAACATTCATCACCTGCGATTTTCCAGGAGAAGGTCTTCTTTTGTCTATAATTGCAAGACCTACATTTAACATTTTACCCAAGGCCCTTGCTCGTTCAACTCCGCCAACATCTGGGGCAACACAAATTAATTTATTATTTTTTAAATTTTTTTTAATATGTCTTGAAAAAATTGGTGTTGCAAAAAGGTTATCTACCGGAATATCAAAAAAACCTTGAATTTGTCCAGCATGAAGATCAACAGTAACTATTCTATCTGCTCCTGCTTTTGTTATTAAGTTAGAAACTAATTTAGCAGAAATGGAGGTTCTTGGTACAACTTTTCTGTCTTGTCTTGCATACCCAAAATATGGAATTACAGCAGTAATGTTTTTTGCTGAAGATCTTTTTAGAGCATCAATGCAAAGAAGTAGTTCCATCAAATTATCGTTTGCAGGATAGGAAATAGATTGAATTAAAAAAATACTATTTCCTCTAATATTTTCATTGATTTCAATATATATTTCACTATCTGCAAATTTTCTTATACTTGAATTGATAAGTTTATTTTTTAGATACTTTGAAATTTTTTTACTTAAATTTTTGTTGCTGTTACCTGTAAGAAGTTTCATCAGTGAAAACTTTATTTAATCATAATTAATGATATATTTCTACCATAATCATCACTATTATTCTTTAGGGATCGTCTTGAACTAAAAAAATTATTTTTTATATTATATGTATCCTTTTTAATTATTTCTATATTTTTTACACCAAAGTTAATTAATTGGCCTTTAATATAGTCCCTCAGGCTAAAAAAAATTTTATTCTTAACAAATTTAAAATAAATTATATTTTTTGGACTCTGTTTGATAAATTTTTTTTTGAGGTCATTTTTTACCTCATAGTGATTCTGTGCAATGCATGGACCAATAACAACATTTAAATTTTTTAAAAAACTTCCATTTATTAAAAATCTTTTAATTATTTTTATAGCAATTTTTTTATAAGCTCCTCTCCATCCGGCATGTGCAGCAGCTATTATTTTCATTTTTGGATCATAAAATAATATGGGAGCACAATCTGCAGTTAAAATTCCAAGTGCAATTCCATGCTGATCTGTTATTAATCCATCGCCAGTTAGCTTTTTTTTAATTGGCTTTTTTACATGAATAATTTTGTTACTGTGAATTTGATTCAATAAAATTAAGTGTTTTTTTTTACAATCTATTTTTTTTAGTATAATATTTAAATTTAGAGAAACATTTTTTTTAATATCAGGCGATCCTAATCCGCAATTTAAGCTTTTATAAATGCCAGTAGATTTTCCATCAATACTGTTAAAAAAAACATGATTTATATTTGTAAATCTTTTTAATTTTTTTGATCTAATCAGTTTAAAAACCTATATTAAAATTAGTTTTTTTATCTGTAATTAACATTACTTTAAACAATTCTCCCATTTCATTTTTATCTATCAACCTTTTTAATCGAAAATAAATATCTGCTTTTTTTGAAAAAGGCAGATCTTTTGAAATAATTTCAGCTCTTTCCAGGATTCCAAGTCTCATTAAAAATTTTTTTTGAGAAGTTACTCCCTGTGATTTAAGTTTTAGATTATTTATTAGATTTTCTATCAGTTTGAAATTAATTTTGTAAGTAATATCACTATTTCCATAATCTTTCAAAACACTTGTACTTTTATGTTTTGCGATTGCCTGAAGACTGTCAATCATTGATTCTTCTAAATAACCATAATCAATTATCAATAATCCACCATCTTCATTTTTTATTTGATTGGAAATTTTTTTTAGATATTCGAAAGATAAGGGCGAATATTCAATGAATTTTTGATTACAAGTTATGTTGGTGCCAATTTTTTTTTCAAGCTTTTTTAAATTTGATTTTATTTCGATAAATTTAGGATTTTTTTTGTCAGATAGATCAACATACTTTTCGTACCATTTATTATTTTTTTTAATAAACTGCTTTATCGGCAATGAATCAAAAAATTCATTGGCTATAAATATTTTAGGTCCAGTTTTTATTTTATTCAAAGTATTTATCCAGGAAACTTTAAAATTTTTTAACTTTTTTTTTTGTAATTTTTTTAAATAAGGACTTTTTTCTATTATGAATATATTGCATGCCCTTTTAAAAGATGGAAATTTTTCAAATGAAGATATCATCTGATAAATCATTTCACCATTTCCTGCTCCCAGTTCAATTAAATTAATTTTTTTAGGACAATTTAAATTTTGCCAAAAAGCAATAGTCCAAACAGTAATCATTTCTGAAAATAAAATAGAAATATTTGGCGCTGTTATGAAATCTCCTTTGATTCCAAAAGGATTTTTTTTCATATAGAAACCGGACTTTTTATTATACAAAGCCCAATCAATAAACATATCGAGTGGAATTTGTTTTTTATTCTTAAGATTCATTTTTTTTATAATATAAGCTTAAACCAGCTATAAAAAAAATAATGCTTATTATCTGACCAAGAGTAAAATTGAGAAAAATAAATCCTAATTGTGCATCTGGTTCTCTGGTAAACTCAATTAGAAATCTAAATAGAGAATAAAATATTATGAATATTGAAGAAATAATCCCTGGAGATTTAAAAAAATATTTTTTAAATACAAAATTTAACAATATAAATAAAATTATTCCTTCAAAAAAAGCTTCATAAATCTGAGAAGGGTGTCTTGATAAATTGTCAATTTTTTTAAATATTACAGCCCAAAAGATATCGGTTTGTCTTCCATAAAGTTCTGAGTTTATAAAATTTGATATTCTTCCTAAAAAAATTCCAATTGGAGCGGACATCGCAATTAAATCAAGAAATATGTAATAATTGATATTATTTTTTTTACCGAAAATATATGTTGCAATAATTGTACCTAAAACTCCTCCATGAAAAGACATGCCGCCATTCCATATCATAAATATTTCTATTAAATTTTTTGAATAATAAATCGGATTATAGAAGATGACATAACCTAATCTTCCTCCGATAATGATTCCTATAATTAAATAGGTAATTAAATCATCAAAAAGATTAACAATCTTTTTATCTTTAATTAAAAATTTTTTGCAGTAGAACCATCCCAGTATTATTCCAAAAATGTAAGACAAAGAATACCATCTTATTTCTAAGGAAAATATTTGAAATGCTACTGGATCAAAATTATTGGTAAACATTTTAATAAAATAATATAATAATTAAAGTATATTATTTTAAAAATTAATTATATGTCAAAATCAAAGTTTGTAATTGATAAATTAGCAAAATTATTTGAACAAGGACTTGTTTCCTATAAAGATTTGAGTAATGAAATTTTGAATATTTTAAGATCAAAAAGAGATGAAATAATTTTTAGAATGCAATTAACTAGTAAAGAAGAAACAGATATCCTTAATAAAAGAATAGAAATTCTAGAAAAAAAAATTGATAAACTTGAAAAAAAAAATAACTTAAAAAAATCTAAACGGGTAAAGAAATCTTAATTTTTAATCCTCCTAATTCTGATTTTCCCAACTCAATAATACCTCCGTGAGATCTAATTATATCAGATGCAATAGACAAGCCTAGGCCAACACTTGATTTTGATTTGCCTCTACCTTTGTCAATTTTATAAAATGGCTTTATAACATTTTCATATTCGGAAATTGGGATTCCAGGCCCATCATCATCAATTAGGACAATTATATTTTTGATAAATTTTTCTTGTTTTATTTTTACTTTTTTGGAATATTTTAGTGCATTATCTATCAGATTGTTCAAACATCTTTGAATAAGATTTTTTCTTCCGTTGAATATAGTTTTTTCTGATTGATCCAATGAAATATTGATATTTTTATATTTTCTCACAGTTGATTTAATTAACTCGGATATATCAAACGTTTCAGTTTTATCTGCAAAGGTTGAACTAGAAAATTGAAGATATTCATTAAGCATTTTTTCCATTTCATCCACATCTCCAGATAATTTTTTAGAAATTTCTTTGTCTTTAATTAAAGCCAATTGCAGTTTAATTCTTGTCAAAGGCGTTCTAAGGTCATGACTGATACCTGAGAGCATTTCTGATCTTTGATTTAGGTGTCTTGAGATTCTTTTTCTCATACGATCAAATTCATATCCTGCTTTTCTTATTTCTAAAGCTCCGGAGGGTCTGAATTCTTTTATCTCTTCACCTCTGCCAAATTTTTCTGAAGCTTCAGCTAATTTAATAATTGGTCTTGTTTGATTTTTTAAAAAAATCATTGCTATTAATATTAATAAAAAAGCAGGCAATGTTATCCATAAAGTAAATATTCTAATAGAAGAAGCTTGAATTCTTTCTTTAGGAAAAAAAATTTGCAAAACTCCATCTCTAAATTTTATCCTTAAATCAACAACTTCTTTATATGCCATTGTATTAAACCAATAATCGTTAAATTTTGGTTTCAACTCTCTTCTTAATGTTCTGTCCATTGGACTAAACCATCTATCAACTTTTATATCAGGGAGCTTTTCATTTTCTAAAAATCTAACAGAAAAATTAAAGTTTTGATTATATAAATCAGTAACTATTTTTTTATTATACTCACTTTCATTATTATAGATATCAATAATAGTAACTATTTCACTTACCAATGCCCTACTCATACCTTTACTCGTTTTTATCCATAGACTATCAAAAAAAACTACTGAAATAGTAATCTGTAAAATAATTATAGGTACGGCTACTATTAATAATCCTCTATAAAATAATTGTTTTGGTAATAAGTTTTTTAGATATCTACTCAATCCATAAAACATAACCTTCACCTCTTATTGTTTGTAAATATTTTGGATTTTTTGGATCTGATTCAATTTTTTTTCTTAATCTAGTTATTATTACATCAATAGATCTTTCTTTGTTTAAATTTATAATTCTTCTAATTTCATCTCTTGAAAAAGTTTTTCCAGGAGAGCCAATCATTTCTTCAAGAATTATTTTTTCTGCATTGTTTATTTTGTATTCTTTACTGTTTTTAATAATTAAATGCTTATTTAAATCAATTGTTATACTTCCAAAGTCAATTACTCTTTTTTGATTCTTAGCTTTAGTTTTATTAAGAATATTTTTAATTCTTAGAACTAATTCCTTTGGCTCAAAAGGTTTTGGCAAATAATCATCGGCACCCATTTCTAAACCTTCAACTCTATCCGATGCTTTGCCTTTAGCAGTTAAAAGAATTATGGGTGTATTCAACATATTTTTATTTTCTTGAGTAAATTCTATTCCACTTTTTCCAGGCATCATAATATCTAGAACAATTAAATCAAATTTTACTATTTTAATTTTATTACTTGCATCTTCAGCGCTATCTGCAGTAGTCACTAAATAATTATTTTCATTTAAGTATTGTTTGACTAAATCTCTAATTCCATCGTCATCATCTACTACCAAAATATGTGTATCAAATTTATTCATTAATTATTTTTTTTAATACATTATTGAAATACAAAACTTCTTTTGAATCAGAGTTTAAAAGAGCTTTATAAATTCTCTTTTTTTGAATAGAAAATATTTCTTCAAAGAGTTCTAGACCTTTATCACTTAAATATACATGTTTTAACCTTGTGTCTTTTTTATTTTTTTCAAATTTAATTGCATCTAATTTAATTAAATCTTTTAAAATTCTATTTAAACTTTGTTTAGTTACTTTAAGTTTTTTCAGAAGTTCAGAAATAGTAATTCCCTCATATAAAGACAACAAAAGGATAGCTTTGTGATGAGCTATTCCAATCGAATATTTATCAAGTATTTTTTTTGCATCAGAAAAGGTTTCACGGTAACTCACGAATATCTTTTCAACAAATTCTTTTAGATGATCATCTTTTAAATATAGAAGTTCTTTCATAAATGGTAAGTTATATTGACATATTCTATATACAAAGATATTTTTTCAAATAAATAAATCTAAATGGTACCTTACGATAAAAGATCCGGAAAAATATGGTACAACAATGAACTTGTTGATTGGCAAGACGTAAAACTTCATGTTTTGAGCCATGGTCTTCATTATGGCAGCTTTGTATTTGAAGGATTGAGAGTTTACAATGAAGAAATTTTTAAATTAGAGGAACATACCGATAGATTCTTTTATTCTGCAAAAAGAATGGATATAAAAATTCCATATTCAAAGGATGAAATAAATCTAGCTATCAAAAAAATTGTTTCAATACAGAATGTTCAAAATGGGTACGTCAGACCTTTTGCTTGGAGAGGAAGTGAGATGATGGCAGTTTCTGCTCAAAATACAAAAATACATGTAGCAATAGCAACATGGGAGTGGGGAACTTATTTTGATCCTAAGTTAAAATTAGAAGGAATAAAATTAAATATATCCAAATGGAAAAGACCTTCTCCAGAATCAATTCCATGGGATACCAAGGCATCAGGTCTTTATATGATTTGTACTTTATCCAAACATGAAGCTGAAAAACAAGGCTACTCAGACTCTTTAATGTTAGACCATGAAGGAAATATAGCAGAAGCTACTGGCGCAAACATTTTTTTTAAAGATAAAAATGGTGATTTGCATACACCGATTCCAGATTCTTTTTTAGATGGCATAACTAGAAGAACTGTTATTGAAATTGCAAAATCTAAAAATATTAATGTAAATGAAAGAAAGATTAGTCCAGATGAACTTTCTAATTTTGTTGGATGTTTTTTAACAGGAACCGCAGCAGAAATAACTCCTGTTTCTAAAATTTATAATCAGGAATACAAAGTCTGCAATGTTATTTTAGATTTGTCAGAGAGCTATGATAAATTAGTTCGTAAAAAAAGAGCTTCTTAATTTTTCTGATCTTCAGAAATAGCATGATCAATTCCTTTTCTTAAATATTCATAGCCAGTATAAAGAGTTAAAAATGCAGAAAACCAAAGCAGTACTATTCCAATTGTTTGAGCATTGTAATCCTGAAAATTTATAATTTTATTTCCAGTTTCTCCGGTAAGCAATGTTGCAATAGCGAACATCTGCAAAAATGTTTTCATTTTTGCTAAATTTGAAACTGGAAGTCTAATTCGCCCTATTGCCAAAAACTCTCTTAAACCAGAAATTAATATTTCTCTTGTTAATATAATTATTGCTGCAATTACCTCATAGTTTTTAATAGTTCCATTCATTACCAATAATATTAGAGCAGTTGCAACAATAATTTTATCAGCAATTGGGTCTAGCAACTCACCCAATTTAGATTCTTCTTTATACATTCTGGCTAATAAACCATCTAAAAAATCGGTAAATGAGGCAATTAAAAATAAAGTAAATGGAATAATGTCTCCATAAAATCCTGGCAAATAAAAAGTAATTACAAATATTGGAACAATTATTATCCGACCTATTGTTAAGTAATTTGGCATTTTAAATTTCATTCGTGAAAGAAGTTATATATTTTTTTTGCAACTTTTTCCTCCACTCCTTCAACGGATTTGATCTCTTCTAAACTGGCCGATTCGACAGCTCTTGCAGAACCAAAATGATTGAGTAACGACCTTTTTCTAACTGTTCCAATGCCATCGATTTGATCAAGAAGAGATTTACTAATTCCCTTACTTCTTTTTAATCTATGAGAGCTTACAGCGAATCTATGAGCTTCATCTCTTAATCTTTGTAAAAAGAAAAGAGTTGGATCGTTTTTTTCAAATTTATATTCCCTACTATTATAAAAAAAGGTCTCATTTCCACTGTTTCTAAGTCTTCCTTTTGCAATTGCTATTATTGGAATATCATGTTGTCCAAGATCATTCAGCAATTCTCTAGCCACAGAATATTGTCCCTTGCCTCCGTCGATTAGTATTAAATCAGGAAAAGTGAGGTAATTTTCTTTTTCTTGTATTGCCCTCTTAAATCTTCGATTTAAAACTTCTTTAATCATTCCATAGTCATCTTGCATATTCTTTTCAATTTTGATGTTAAATTTTCTGTATCTTTTTTTAATAAATCCTTCTTCATCAAAAGTAACCATAGCTCCAACACTATTTGTTCCTTGGATATGACTGTTATCATAAACTTCAATTAAACTAATGTTATTTTTTAAATTAAATTTTTTGGATATTCCCTCAAATAAATTTTTATTATTGTTTGTTTCGTATAATTTTCTGTTTAAAGACTCTTTTGCATTTTTTTCTGCTAAAGAAACAACTTTTGCTTTTGCTCCTTTTTTTGCAATTTTGATTAAAATACCTTTATTTTCTTTTGTACTCAAAGTTTGTTCAATCAATTTTTTGTCTTTAACATCAAGATTTAAGATTATTAATTTAGGAACGCTTTTATTTTCATAGAATTGCATTAAAAAAGAAGACATAACTTCAGAAATACCCTGATCAGGATCATGTTTTGGAAAATATGATTGATTTCCCCAGTTTTGTTTTGATCTATAAAAAAATACCTGAATGCAAGTTATTCCAGATTCTTTATATGCAGCAATCACATCTGCTTCTGCAAGATTAGCTTCATTAATTTTTTGAGAGGATTGAATTATGTTTAAGAATTTAATTCTATCTCTAAAAATTGATGCTTTTTCAAAATCTAATTTTTCACTTGCCTCTTCCATTTGCTTAGATAAATTTTTTTGTATTTCTCTTGATTTTCCAGAAATAAATTTAATAGCGTCATCAACTGAATTTCTATATTCTTTTTTTTCAATATATCCCATACAAGGAGCTGAACATCTTTTAATTTGATATAATATACAAGGTCTTTGTCTATTTTTAAAAGTAGTTTCATCACAAACTCTTAATTGAAAAACTTTTTGGAGCATTTTTATTGTCCAATTTGCAGATCCAACTGATGCAAATGGACCAAAATAAAATCCTTCTTTATCCTTTTTGCCTCTATGTTTTGTTATTTGGGTCCATTGATCTTTATTTCCTATAAAAATAAATGGAAAAGATTTATCATCTTTAAGTAAAATATTAAATTTTGGTTTAAATTTTTTTATTAAATTGGCCTCTAAAAGAAGAGCCTCACTTTCATTTGTGGTAGTTGTAATTTCAATTTTATGAGTTTGAGACAACATTCTTTCAGTTCTAATTATGTGATTTTTTTCTGAGACATAATTTTTTAGTCTATTCGGCAAGTTTTTTGCTTTACCTACGTATAAAATGTTGCCTTTGTGATTTAACATTCTATAAACACCAGGACTTTTAGGAATTAACGGAAGCTCTTTTTTGATTACTTCTTTTCCCTGATCAGAGCTTTTCATGGTTTCTTTTTTTAGAAATTTGAATTCCAACAGACGAACATTGTTTTAAAATTTCTAATTTTTCTATTTGAAGAACTATTTTATCAATTCTTTTATCTTTAAACAGCTCATCAAATACATCTTCAGCTAAAGTTTCTAGAAAATTATAATGTTTATTTTTAACTAATTTTTCGATCAATTTTATAATTTTTCCATAATTTACAATTGATCTAAAATCTTTATCATCGGTAGGTTTTTTATTTTTGTAGTTAGCTTCCAGATTAAATTTTACCTTTTGTTTTTTTTTCTTCTCAAAATCATAGTAGCCAAGCTGTAAATCTAGAATTAAATCTTTGACTAGAATTTTTTTTTCGTAATTAAATAATTTATTATTTTTATCTATTTTAATAATTTTAAAATTATTTTTTTTCATTTTTTTAACCTATTATATCAGGTGTCTGCCAATTTAGATTTTGACCACTATCAACAGCAACAATTTGCCCTGTAATTGATCTATTTTTTATAAAAAAGTCAACACTTGAACATATTTGTTTCAGATCAACCTGTCTTCCCAAAGGAGTTGATCGGTACTGTCTTTTAAAATGTTTATTACTCTGTCTCTTATTTCTTAAAGTAGGTCCAGGTGCTATTCCATTTACTCTAATTTTTGGAGCCAAAGTCATAGCACTAGTTTTCGTAAGTGTAAATAATCCAGTTTTACTTAATGTATAAGAAAAGAAAAAGGGCGTAAGCTTAAATACTCTTTGGTCAATTATATTTATAATATTAGGGTTTTTGCTTTTGCCAATATTTTTTGAAAATTCTTTTGAAAGATAAGCTGGAGCCTTTAAATTTGTATTTAAATGCATATCCCAGCTTTTATTTGAAAAGTTTAAAAGATTATCATTTTCAAATAATGAAGCATTATTTATTAGGCAATCAAAATATTTTAATTTATTTTTAGAGAACTGAATTATTTTTTTTAGATCTTTTTTTTTACTTAAGTCTCCTTTAATTAAATAAATTTTTGTTCCATTTTCAGATAATTTTTTTTTTAGCTTTTCAGCATTATTTTTAGATTTGTTGTAATGAATAACAATCTCAACACTTGGACCTGATAGATTTTTTGCTATTGCCGCACCTATTCTAGCACCACCACCTGTAATAATTATTTTATTTGCTTCCATTTCTTTTTACCTTTATGTGCTCTTGTTCCAGGCATACCCATTGTGGATCTTCCTTTAGGGTAAATCTTATTATTTATACTATACTGTTTAACTTTAGGATTTAGTGTAATCTCTAATTCAGTACTTTCAAGTTTTCTAATTTCATCTCTAATTTTAGCCGCTTCCTCAAATTCAAGATTTGATGCCGCTTCTTTCATTTTTTTATTTAGTGCTTTAAGATGTTTTTTTAAATTACCTTCAATATTTTCTCCAGTTCCAACTTTTACATAATCTTTTTCATAAACACTTTCTAATATGTCACTTATGTCTTTTTTAATTGTTTTTGCGTCAATATTATTTTCTTTATTGTATTTTAGTTGGATAAATCTTCTTCTATTTGTTTCTTCAATAGCCTTTTTAATACTTTTTGTTTCATTGTCCGCGTATAAAACCACTTTACCATCCAAGTTTCTTGCTGCTCTACCAATTGTTTGAATTAACGATGTTTCAGATCTTAAAAATCCTTCTTTGTCCGCATCTAAAATTCCAACTAATGCACACTCGGGTATGTCTAGACCTTCTCTTAAAAGGTTTATTCCAACAAGAACATCAAACACTCCAAGTCTTAGATCTCTCATAATTTCAATTCTTTCAAGAGTGTCTATGTCAGAGTGTAAATATCTAACTTTAATCCCATTTTCGTGCAGATATTCTGTTAAGTCCTCAGCCATTTTCTTTGTTAAGGTTGTAACTAAAACTCTATAATTTTTTTCAACGGTTTTTTTGCACTCATACATTAAATCATCAACCTGATTTTTTGCAGGCCTAATCTCAACTATTGGATCAATTAATCCAGTTGGTCTAATTACCTGATCAATAAATTTTCCTTTGACTTGTTCTAGTTCCCAAGGACCTGGGGTTGCAGAAACAAATATTGTTTGAGTTCTCATCATTTCCCATTCTTCAAATTTGAGAGGCCGATTATCCATACAAGATGGCAGTCTAAATCCATACTCTGCAAGGGTACTTTTTCTTGATCTGTCTCCTTTATACATTCCATTTAACTGAGGTACGGTAACGTGGGATTCGTCAACGAATATTAATGTATTATCTGGAAAATATTCAAATAGTGTTGGAGGAGGCTCACCTTGCTTTCTACCTGATAAAAATCTTGAGTAATTTTCAATTCCAGCACACGACCCTGTAGCCTTAATCATTTCTAAATCAAATTTGGTTCTTTCTTCAAGTCGCTGCGCTTCAAGTAATTTATTTTGTTCTTTATGTTTTTTAATGGTTATTTTTAATTCTTTTCTAATATTAATTATTGCCTGCTCAATTGTTGGTTTAGGAGTGATGTAATGACTATTGGCATATACTTTGACTAAATTTAAATTTCTTACCAAATCTCCGGTTAACGGATCAAACTCTTCAATTTTTTCAAGTTTATTGCCAAATAAACTTAATCTCCATGCACGATCTTCCAAGTGAGATGGGAATATTTCTAAATATTCTCCTCTTGCTCTAAAAGTTCCTCTATAAAAGTTTTGTTCGTTTCTTTTATATTGCAAACCAACTAAAGATTTTATGATTTGCTCTCTATTATATTCATTGTTTTTTTGGAGAGTTATGGTCATCTTGCTGTATGCCTCAACTGATCCTAAGCCATAAATACACGAAACACTCGCTACTATTAAAACATCGTCTCTTTCTAGCAATGATCGAGTCGCCGAATGTCTCATACGATCTATTTGTTCATTAATAGAAGCTTCTTTTTCAATATAGGTATCTGATCTTGGAACGTAGGCTTCCGGAGTATAGTAATCATAATAAGAAACAAAATATTCAATAGCATTCTCTGGAAAAAAAGTTTTCATTTCTCCATAAAGTTGAGCTGCCAAAGTTTTGTTAGGAGCCAAAATTAAGGCTGGTCTATTAGTTTGTTCTATGACCTTTGCCATTGTGAATGTTTTTCCAGATCCCGTAACTCCTAGAAGAACTTGATTAAAGTCACCTTTGTTTACGCTATTAACTAATTTATTTATTGCTTCAGGTTGATCACCAGCAGGTTCAAAATCAGATACAATTTTAAATTTTTTGCCACCTTCAAGTTTTCCATTTATTTGTGGATTTTTACTTTGAATATCTGTAATTAAATCTTGATAAGTATTTTGCATATAATAAACAAAGTATTAGAATAATAACATTTTTCAATGAGCATTATATCTGACAGTCTTAAACGGATAAAACCATCTCCGACTATTGCTGTAACTCAAAAAGCAAGAGAATTAAAAGCATCTGGTAAAGATGTTATTGGATTAGGAGCGGGTGAACCTGATTTTGATACACCAGATAATATTAAAGAAGTAGCGATCAAAGCCATAAAAGATGGGGACACTAAATATACAGCTGTAGATGGAACGCCAGCTTTAAAGCAAGCAATAGTTCAAAAATTTAAAAGGGAAAATAACCTTAATTACACAACCGAACAAGTAACAATAGGGGCAGGCGGGAAACATGTAATTTATAATGCCATGATGGCGACTTTAAATGAGGGAGACGAAGTAATTATCCCTGCACCTTATTGGGTATCTTATCCTGATATTGTTCTTTTGACTGGGGCTAAACCTGTAATTATAGAATGTTCCGAAAAACAAGAATTTAAGTTAAAAGCCACAGATCTTGAGAGTAAAATTACTAATAAAACTAAGTGGGTTATAATAAATTCTCCATCTAATCCAACAGGGGCTTGTTATTCAGAAAATGAAATAAAAGAGCTAGCTGAAGTTTTAAAAAAACATTTTCATGTTCACATCTTGAGCGATGATATTTATGAGCATATTTCATATGGAGGATATAAATTTTTTACAATTGCGCAAATACCAGAATTAAAAGATAGAGTTTTAACAATGAATGGCGTGAGCAAATCATATGCAATGACAGGTTGGAGAATTGGTTATGCTGCAGGACCAAAAGAAATAATTAAAGGAATTGCAAAAATTCAATCTCAATCTACAACTAATCCGTCTTCAATTAGTCAAGCAGCAGCCGTAGAAGCTTTAAATGGAACTCAAGATTTTATATCTCAAAGATCAAAAGTATTTAAAGGAAGAAGAGATTTTGTAGTTGGTGAATTAAACAAAATTAATGGAATAAATTGTTTAAAACCAGAAGGCGCATTTTATGTTTTTCCAAGCTGCAAAGAATTATTAGGAAAAAAAGATAACAAAGGAAATGTTCTTAAGACTGATGTTGATTTTGTTCAATCATTGCTTGAGAATGCTGGAGTAGCTGTTGTTCAAGGTTCTGCATTTGGATTAAATGGATTCTTTAGAATATCTTATGCAACTTCCTTGGAAAATCTAAAAAAAGCTTTAAACAAAATTTCAGATTTTTGTAAAAGTCTTAAATAATTTAGTGTGATAAAAACTTTTCAGCCTCTAAAGCAGCCATACAACCCATTCCTGCTGCAGTTACTGCTTGTCTAAAAACTTTATCCTTTACATCTCCTGCAGCAAATACTCCAGGTATGTTTGTTTCAGTAGAATCTGGTTTTGTAATTAAATATCCCTCTTTGTCCATTTCCAATTGGCTTTTAAACATTGATGTTGCTGGATCATGACCAATTGCTATAAAAAGGCCATCAATTTTTAGTTCCACTATCTTATTTGATTTAACATTTTTTATTTTAATTCCTTTTACATTTTTAGGTTCTTGATCTCCAATAACTTCTTCAACAACTGTATTCCAAATTATTTCAATTTTTTTATTTTCCATTAATTTTTTTTGTAATAATTTTTCAGCTCGTAATGAATCTCTTCTGTGAATTAATTTTACTTTTGATGCAAACTTTGTAAGAAATATTGCTTCTTCAACAGCAGCGTTACCCCCACCAACAACTGCTACAGTTTTATCTTTAAAAAAGAAACCATCACATGTGGCACAAGCAGAAACTCCAAAACCTCTAAATTCTTCTTCAGATTTTAGATTAAGCCAACGAGCTTGAGCACCTGTAGAAATAATAATTGCATCTGCCGTATATTTTTTGCCACTATCTCCTACTGCCTCAAAAGGAGAAGATTTAAGATTTACAGAAGATATATGATCTTCAATCAATTCAGTTCCAACTGCTTTAGCTTGTTCTTTCATTTGTTCCATTAACCATGGACCTTGAATAGATTCTGCAAAACCAGGATAGTTTTCAACATCCGTTGTTGTTGTAAGCTGTCCACCAGGTTCAATTCCATAAACCAAAATTGGTTTTAGCATTGCTCTTGCAGCATAGACAGCTGCAGTGTATCCGGCTGGACCAGATCCAATTATTAACACTTTTGTGTGTTTAGTTGGATTTTGATTCATATCAAAGCTATATAGTAATT
>CAJWKX010000005.1 GCA_913043015.1 uncultured Candidatus Pelagibacter sp.
AAATATTAAATGGTGGGCCCTGCAGGTAATGCTCCTGCCACCTTTCGCATGTCAAGCGAACACTCTACTTCTGAGCTAAGGGCCCTAAATTATGACCATTGATTATCTTATATCGTTTAAAAATTTTTTCATATAATTTTTTACTGAAGTATGAAAAAGGGTTTAGGGATCTTGATTTTGAGTTTGTCTAAAAAACTTTTTTAATCTCAAGTTCTAATTTTATCCTACAAAATCCTAGAATAGTTTGGTAAAATTTGTGAATAAATAAACTAATTAAAGAAAAATTTTCCCTAAATCACGGACTGACTGAACGTTAATTATGGTGTATCATGAAGCATGAAGAAAGCGATACTTCAACAAATAAAAAATATATTAAAACAGAACTTAATATTACTGGATTTGCAATTTTTTAATTTATGAAAAAATTTGAAAAATTGCCAAACAAAATTCCAGTTTTTCCTTTATCGAACTTTATAATTTTTCCTGAAACAATTGTTCCATTAAATATTTTTGAACCAAGATATCTACAAATGGTTGATGATGCTATGAAAGATAATAAGATAATTGGAATAATACAGCCTAAAAATTCAAATCAGGCTATTCCAGCGTTATATGGGGTTGGATGTGCAGGTAAAATCACAAATTTTAATGAAACAAAAGATGGAAGGTATTTAATTGTTTTAACTGGGATTAGTCGTTTTAAAGTTCTAGAGGAACTGAAAAATGATAAACTCTACAGGGAATACAAAGTAAGTTTTGATGAATTTATAAATGACGTAAATAATCAAAAAGAAGATATTAAATTTTCTGATTTAGAACTAATTTTTAAAAATTTAAAATCTTTATTCAATAAACAAGACTATGCAATTAATTGGAAAGAATTTGAAAAACAAAGTTTAGATCAAACCATAAATACTCTTTCGATGGCATCTCCTTTTTCACTAGAAGAAAAGCAAGTTTTGTTAGAAACAATTAATTTACAAGATAGAAAAAAAAAATTAGAGGAAATATTAAAAACTTATATTGTTGATAATTTTAGTAATAAAACACTTCACTAAATTTAAAAAACAAGACCTTGATCAGCAAATTTAGAAGTATATTTATTAAATAATTTATTTTTTCCTAAATACTTTAATATTTCCTTAGAGTAATTGTTTCCGTATTTGTTATCAAACTTAAAAAACTCATGAATAAAATTAATTCCTGAAGAAAAAATATAATTTAGATGTTTTGTTTTTAACTCAAATTCTTTAAATATTGACGAATCTAAAGGCAAACCAAGATCTATTTTTTTATCAATTAAATCTGATAATATTTTTATATCTCTCAAAGTCATGTTAAATCCCTGACCTGCTAAAGGGTGAATTTTGTGAAGATTATCACCAAAGCACAATATATTTTTATAGTAATATTTTCTAGGAATTGAAAATTTTAAATTAAATTTTTCAAAAATAGAAAAAGAATTAATTTTATAATATTTATTATATTTATTGATAAGTTCTTTTATGTCTTTTTCTGATTTACTTTTTTTTTCATTTAAAGCTGAAAAAACAATTGAAGTTTCAATATTAGAGTAAGGTAAAAAGGCAAGTGGACCGAATTTCGTAAAAATTTGGACAGCTTTATAATTTATGCATTTTTGATGTTTAATTATTGCTGTAAATGCAACACTTTTATAATCTTTGTTAATTCTTTTAAAGAAAATTTCTTTTGAAATTTTATTTTGCACATCCGAGTTGATAATTAAGTCAAACTCACTATTTTTTATTATTGAATCATAAAATGATTTTTTTATTTTAATTTTTTTTATAAATTTATTTTTTTCTATATTTTTTTTGACCGATTCATATAGCTCATTGTGTTTAACAATATAAAATAATTGATTGTTAGTAGATCCAAAATTTAATATTTCTTCTTTTTGATTTAATTCATTAAAAACTTGAATATAATTAATTGGCCAGCTAATTTTTTTTATATCTACAATATTTGATTTAAAAAAAACAAAATTATGCTTAGAAATTCCAATAGTTCTTGAGGCAAATTTCTTTATTTTTTTAACCTCAGAACAAATAGATACATTAATATTTCTATTAGCTAAAATTTTTGCTAAAATTAAATTAGTTAATCCATCACCAATTAAACAAATATTCATAATTAAAATTTAATTTTAACAATAAATATTAAATGATACAAAGTTACAAAAGAGATTTATAATAAAATGAATATAAACAATATAATAAATAAAACCCTTGATTTTACTGTAAAAAGGATTGCTGAACTTACTGGTACATTATTAATCATTTTATCTATATTACTATTAATTTCATTGATTAGTTATTCACCAGAAGACCCAAATTTTATTTTTCCAGATAATACTGAAATAAGGAATATTTTAGGATTTAAAGGAAGCTTTGTTTCAGATTTATTTTTTCAATCAATTGGGTTAGTTTCAGTTTTAGTGGCAATAACTATTTTTTTTACTGGAATTAATCTTTTTAGAACAAAAAAGTTTATATTCATTATAGAAAATCTCTTTTACACAGTACTGTATTCTGTTTTAGGCTCTTTATTTTTTTCTACATATCATCCAAACTCTTTCTGGCTTATAAATAATGGTAATGGCGGATTTATAGGAAAATTTTTACAAGAAAGTTTTTTATCATCATTAATTAATATAAACAAAAATATTTTTTATTACCTGCTGATTTTCTTAATTTTATTTATCTTCTTAATAAGTATTAATTTTAGTATTAAATATTTATTTAATTTATTTAAAAAACTTTTCGATTTAATTAAAAATTTGAATTATAAACAAAGTAACTTTAATCAAGAAATTGTAGATAGTCATAAATCAGAAGTCAAACCTACAGAAACATTAATTCAAGAGGATTTGCCTTTTAGTGCTATTATATCAGAATCAAAAAATATGGCACAAAAATTTAAGTTACCTTCCATAGATTTTCTAAAAAAACCTACCAAAGAAGAAAGAGATAAAAATATATCTGAAGATAAAATTGATGAGAGTTTATTAGAAAAGATTTTGTTAGATTTTGGAGTTGAGGGAAAAATAAAAAAAGTAAGTCGAGGACCTGTAGTTACTTTAAATGAATTTGAGCCTGCTGCAGGAGTTAAAGTTTCAAAAATTATTAATTTATCTGAAGATATTGCGAGAAATACAAGTTCGGAATCCGCTAGAATTTCTATAATCCCTGGAAGCAGTACAATTGGTATTGAACTACCTAATTTATCAAGAGAAAATGTCTATTTAAGTGAAATTATTTCAAGCACAAATTTTTCAAAAAAAGATATTGAACTTCCAATTGCCTTAGGAAAAAGTATTTCTGGCATTCCTATAATAGGTGACTTAGCTTCGATGCCACATTTATTAATTGCAGGAACAACTGGGTCTGGAAAATCAATTTGTATAAATACAATCATATTATCTCTACTTTACAAACATGCTCCTGATAAATGTAAATTAATTTTAATTGATCCCAAAATGCTTGAACTATCAACTTATGAAGGAATACCTCATTTATTATGTCCAGTAATAACCGAAGCAAAAAGAGCAGCTTCAGTATTGGGTTGGGTCGTCAAAGAAATGGAAAGCAGATATAAATTAATGACTAGAGTAGGTGTTAAAAATATTGATGGATATAATTCCAAGCATAAACTTGCGATGCCATACATAGTGGTAATTGTGGACGAAATGTCAGATTTAATGTTGGTTGCTGGAAAAGAAATTGAAGGATATGTTCAAAAACTTTCTCAAATGGCAAGAGCTGCTGGAATTCATATTATTATGGCAACTCAAAGACCCAGTGTAGATGTAATTACTGGTACAATTAAAGCAAATTTTCCTACAAGAATATCGTTTCAAGTTACTTCAAAAATTGACAGTAGAACTATTCTTGGTGAACAAGGTGCCGAACAATTGCTTGGTAAAGGTGATATGCTTTATATGTCTGCAGCAAACAGAATCGTTAGAATTCACGCTCCTTATGTATCTGAAAATGAAATTGAAAAGATAAACAATTTCTTAAGATCACAAGCTGAACCGGATTATGTTGATGAAATATTAAATTTTATTGATGAAAAAGAAACTGGATTAAGTTTGCTTGATAACGAAAATCAAGATGAATTATATCAAATTGCACTTGAAATAGTAAAAACTGAAGGCAAGGCTTCTACTTCATTTCTGCAGAGAAAACTTCAAATAGGTTACAATCGTGCTGCTAGAATTATTGACATGATGGAAGCAAATGGAGAAGTCAGTAAAGCCAATCATGTAGGTAAAAGAGAATTACTTAAATGATTAAAAGGATTATTTTTTTTGTATTAATTGTTAATATTAATACTTTTGCCTTAGCTTCAATTAAAGATGAAATAATTCTAAATTTCAAAAAAATTGATAATTTAAGTTTTAATTTTAAACAAACTATTGATAAAAAAACAGAGGAAGGAAATTGTATTATTCAATATCCAAAGAAAATTTATTGTAGTTATGATAATTATAAAAAAAAAATCATTGTTTCAAATGGAAGATCGCTTGTGATTAAAAATCGAACTACTAATCAATATTTTCGTTATCCGCTTGATAAAACTCCCCTGGAGTTAATTTTAAATAAAAACTACTTAATTGAACAAATGCAAAGGTTGGATGGAAAGATAATTGACGATAAATATTTTAATTTTTCTATACAAAATAAAGATAATAAAATTAATATTTTTTTCGATAAAAAATCTTATGATTTAATAGGCTGGCAAACCAAAGATATTTACCAAAATTTAGTTATTACTTTAATTTATAATATTGAAAAAAACAAAGATATTAATCAGAAATTTTTTAGATTACCTAAAACGTATTAATTTTAATTAATATTTAACACTTCAGTTTTAAATATTTTCATTCCTCTTGATAAATAATTTTTTAATGCGTATTTGTGATCCATTGAGCATGTGTGAACCCATGTTCTTTTTGCTCCAAATCTAAATGATTTTTTTATTGCCTCGGATAATAAGTAACCACCTAATTTATTACCAAAATAATCTTCAAGAATTCCAAAGTAGGCAATTTCGCAATCTAATTTTTCTTTATGAAAAATTTGCTCAAAGTAACCAGCAAGATTATTTTTTTCTTTCAAAATAAAAGTTTTAACATCTGAATTGTTAACATATTCAATCCACTTTTTTTCGCTCCAAATTAATCTATCAATCCATCTGTATTTTTGACCAATTTGCTTATAAAAAAATTTATTTAATTGAAAATCAGGAGGATTAACTAAACTTATTTGATAAATATCAGAGGGTTTTGCTATCTCAGACAGGTCTTTAATTGAGTTTATATCTAAATAATATCTTTGAACTTCTATAGTCACTCAACCATTTTTCCAACTTTTTCACCACCAAATAAATGAAAATGAAGGTGTGGAACTTCTTGGCCACCATGTTCGCTGATGTTTGCCAGAGTTCTATATCCTTTGCCTATATCAACAGATATTCCAAGTGTTTTAGCAACAATCGATATGCCTTTTATAAGACCAACAATTTCTTTATCGGAAGCCTTGGTATTAAAATCATCAAGGTCTACATATTTTCCTTTCGGAATGATAAGTGCATGAATTTTTTTTTGTGGATTTACATCGTAGAAAGATAATACATAGTCATTTTCATAAATTTTACTACAAGGAATTTCCCCTCTTAAAATTTTGGCAAAAATATTATTGTCATCGTAACTCATTTTTTTCTCTTACTAAGTTCATCCATTACATCTTCTATTTTAACTCCGTTTGCTTCTAAATAAACAATTAAATGATATAAAACATCGGCTGCTTCATGAATTTTATTAGAGTTATTTTCAACTGCTTCTATTAATTCACCTATTTCTTCTTTAACTTTTTCTGTACTTAATGATTTGTCTTCTAACAATTTTTTTGTGTAAGATTTATCTGGAGATGAATTTTTTCTATCTCTAATAACATTAATTAAATCTTCCAATGTTTTTAACATATTAAATCCTAACAGGTATTCCTTTTGAGTCCAAATATTGCTTTGCTTCTTTTACAGAAAATTTCCCGTAATGAAATATAGACGCAGCCAACACAGCGCTTGCTTTTCCTAATTTAATACCATCAACTAAATGATCTAAGTTACCCACTCCACCTGATGCTATAACTGGTATATTTACTTTAGAAGAAATTTTAGACATTAAATCGATATCATAACCTACTTGGGTTCCATCCCTATCCATTGAAGTAACTAATAATTCTCCTGCACCACTATCTTCCATCTTTTTTGAAAATTCTAATACATCTATCCCAGTATTATTTCTTCCTCCGTGAGTAAAAACTTCCCATTTATCTTTATTTTTCTTTGCATCTATTGCAACAACTATGCACTGAGATCCAAATTTTTTTGAACTTTCGACAACAACTTCTGCATTTTGGACAGCTGCTGTATTGATAGAAACTTTATCTGCTCCACAATTAAGTAATTTATTAATATCTTCAATACTTCTAACGCCCCCTCCAACCGTTAGAGGAACAAAACATTTTTTAGATGTATCTTTTACTACATCATAAATCGTATTTCTGTTTTCATTAGAAGCTGTAATATCTAAAAAACAAATTTCATCAGCACCGCCATCACTATAAATTTTAGCTTGTTCAACTGGATCTCCGGCATCTTTAAGATCAACAAAATTTATACCTTTAACAACTCTTCCATTTTTAACATCTAAGCAAGGTATTATTCTATTTTTAAGCATCTATTTCTTTCACTAATTCATCTAGTTTAATATCGCCATCATATATAGCTTTACCAACTATTATACCTTCAATGTTTTTGTTTAAATCTTTTGCTTTTTTAACATCATCAATTGATGAAACTCCTCCTGAAATTATTACAGGACAACTTGATATATCTGCAACTTTTACTGTTTCTTCAAAATTAGGACCTGTCTTCATACCATCTCTATTAATATCGGTGTAAATTAACCTACTAGCACCATAATCATTAACTTCTTTTAAAAAATCTAAAGTCAATTTATTTGAATTTTCTTTCCATCCAGAAACAGATAAATATCCATCTTTAGCATCTAAACCTAAAGCAATTTTATTTGGAAATTTTTGACACGCTTCTTGCAAAAAAATTTTGTCTTTTATAGCAGCACTTCCTAATATTACTTTTCCAGCACCAATATTGATATATTTCTCAATACTTTCAAAGGTTCTAACGCCTCCACCTACTTCAATTTTTAAATCAAATTTACTGACAATTTCTTGAATGATATCCAAATTAACTGTTTCTCCAGTTAGAGCACCATCTAGATCAACAATATGTAAATTTTTAAAACCATGATCTTTATACTTGCCAGCTTGATCAACTGGGGACATTTCGTATTCGGTTTTATTATCAAAGTCTCCTTTGACTAACCTAACACACTTTTTATCTTTGATATCAATTGCAGGAAATATTTTCATTTTTATTTAAAAGCTTTTTTTTAGCTTTTTCAAATTCTTCTTATCAATTATTCCATAGCAACTTTGGAATTCTTTACACATTTCATCTGCGAAATCGGTTTCATTCCAATTTACCAAATAAAATTTGCTTGGAACGTCTAAATTATGCATTCCAACATCTAAATTTTTTGCAAAACTAATATTAAACATTATTAAGGAAAAAAAAATTACAGAAAGTATTTTTCTCATTTTTATAAACTTATAAAGTTTTGGATAATTTGTAAGCCTATTTTATCACTCTTTTCAGGGTGGAATTGGGTTCCAAAGATATTTTCCTTTTCAACAGAGCAAACAATATTTGATGAATAGTCTGTTGTTGCAGAGATTACATTTTTATCCTCTGGTATAAATTCATAACTATGTACAAAATACATGTGTGAATTATTTTCAATATTTTTGAAAATTTTGCTTTCTTTAACAATATTAATTTGGTTCCAACCAATGTGTGGAAGTTTATATTTTCCATTTTGATTATCAATTTTAGACACCTTGCCAGATATCCAACTAAGTCCTTTTGTTTCTGTTTCCTCATAACCAATCTCTGCAAACATTTGTAAACCTACACAAATTCCAAGAAGAGGTTTTTTATTATTTATTGCAAATTCATTTAAGGTATCTACTAAACCGTTGATATTGTTTAATGCATCTACACAACTTTTAAATGAACCCTGTCCAGGTAAAACAACCTTATCGCTTGATTTAAGTTTGTTTAAATCAGAAGTAACTTCAATATTTACTTTGTTTTGAGCTACTTCTCTAAAAGAATTTATTACAGAGCTAATATTGCCCGAGTTATAGTCAACAATTGTGACATTCATTAAATTTATAAAGAACCTTTTGTCGAAGGTATCGATTTTTTATTTTTAGGATCCATTTCTAAAGCTGCTCTAAGAGATCTAGCAAGTCCTTTAAAGCACGACTCAATTATGTGGTGACTATTATCACCATAAATATTTTCAATATGCAATGTAATCCCCGCAGTTTGCGAAAAAGCTTGGAACCATTCTTTAAAAAGTTCTGTATCCATTTCTCCTAGTTTTTCAACTTTTAACTTAACTTTCCAAATCAAATACGGTCTATTTGATACATCTATAGCTACTCTGGTTAGAGTCTCGTCCATAGGTATTAGTGCGTGAGCGTATCTTTTAATACCAATGAATTTTTTAGATGCTTTTTTTAAACACTCTCCAATAGCAATACCCGTATCCTCTGTGGTGTGGTGAAGATCTATGTGGGTGTCACCCTTTGCTTTTAATTTTATATCTATCGATGAATGTTTTGAAAGTTGTTCCAACATATGATTTAAAAAACCTACACCAGTATCAATTTGATGCTTGCCTTTACCGTCAATATTTAATTCTACGTTTATACTGGTTTCTTTTGTTTTTCTTGAGATTTTAGCTTTTCTCTTCATAAGTTTTAATAGGTATATATAGATTATTTCTATTATATCAATATTAGTAATCTGACACTTGAACTATTCAAATTAATATCCATTTATTATTCATGACTACAATAGTGTTGGTAAGAAAAAATAATGAAGTAGTAGTAGCTAGTGATGGCCAAGTTAGTATGGGTAACACGATCATCAAAAGCACAGCTAATAAAGTTAGAAAAATTGAAAAAAGAAATGTAATTGCTGGGTTTGCAGGATCAACTGCAGATGCTTTAACATTGTTTGAAAGACTTGAGTCAAAATTAGAAAAACATGCTGGAAATCTAACAAGGTCTGCAGTTGAATTGGCAAAAGATTGGAGAACAGATAAATATCTAAGAAGATTAGAGGCATTAATGGCAATCGGAGATAAAGAAAAAAGTTTTATAATTTCGGGCACAGGAGATGTTTTAGAACCCGAAGGAGATGTCATAGGAATTGGATCTGGTGGAAATTATGCTTTAGCTTCAGCGAAAGTTTTAATGAATACAGATTTGTCTGCTGAAGAGATAGCAAAAAAAGCAATTAAAATCGCATCTGAAATTTGTGTATTTACAAATAACAATATTAGCGTTGAAAAAATATAATGGAAAATTCAAACGTAACTACATTCGTACCAAAAGAAAAAAAAGATAAAGATAATGTATTAAATTCGTTATCTCCTAGAGAAATAGTTTCTGAGTTAGATCGATTTGTAGTTGGACAAAATAAAGCTAAGCGTGCTGTTGCGATTGCATTAAGAAATAGATGGAGAAGGCAAGCTTTGGAAGGTGAAATGAAAGATGAAGTTTTGCCAAAAAATATTTTAATGATTGGACCTACTGGTGTTGGAAAAACTGAAATTTCTAGAAGATTATCCAAATTAGCTGAAGCACCTTTTGTAAAAGTAGAAGCTACAAGATTTACTGAAGTTGGTTATGTTGGTAGAGACGTTGAACAAATTGTAAGAGATCTTCTTGAGATTGCTATAGCTATGGAAAAAATAAAAAAAAGAAAAGAACTCCATGTAAAAGCACAAAAACTAGCTGAAGAAAGAGTTTTGGATGCGTTAGTAGGAGAAAAAGCAAGTGTTGCAACTAGAGAAAGTTTTAGAAAGCGACTAGGAAATGGCGACTTAGATGATAACGAAATAGAAATAGTTACAAACGAGTCCAATCAAATGCCTTCATTTGAAATACCGGGAATGCCAGGCGCAAATATTGGAATGATAAATATTTCAGATATGTTGGGTAAATCGATGGGTAATAAAGTTAAGAAGAAAAAAATGACAGTTAAAGAATCTCATGAAATATTAATTAATGAGGAATCCGATAAATTGATTGAACAAGATAAAATCATTAAAATGGCAAAAAACTCTACTGAAAACAACGGAATTGTTTTTTTAGATGAAATTGATAAAATTTCAGCAAGAAGCGATCGTATTGGAGGAGATGTTTCAAGAGAAGGTGTGCAAAGAGATTTATTACCTTTAATAGAAGGCACAACTGTTAGCACAAAATATGGACCGGTTAAAACCGATCACATTTTATTTATTGCATCTGGAGCTTTTCAATTAGCTAAGCCTTCTGATTTATTACCAGAGTTGCAGGGAAGACTACCAATTAGAGTAGAGTTAGATGCATTAAATAGTGATGATTTCAAAAGAATTTTAAAAGAACCTGACAATAGTTTGATCAAACAATACAAGGCACTTTTAAAAACAGAAAATGTTGATTTGGAATTTTCAGAAGACGGGATTGATATGATTGCAAACCTTGCTTCAGAAGTAAATTCAACTGTAGAAAATATTGGAGCCAGAAGATTACACACAATTATTGAAAGAGTTTTGGATGACATAAGTTTTACTGCAACTGATAAAAGCGGAGAAAAAATTATTATTGACTCAAAATATGTGAAGAAAAATTTAGGTGAATTAGTTAAAGATACCGATTTATCAAAGTTTATACTTTAATTTTTCTTAAAAAAATATCAAAACTACCTTTTGAAGAATTTTCAATATCTTCGAAATTAATTTTTTTTATCATCTTCATTAAATTTGAACTTGTTTTTATATGTTCAGGAACAGAATATTTTAGAATACTAAAATTTTCAGATTGGTAAGGATTATCTTTGTTTTTTGACCTGGAGCCCTTCCCAGTTATTACAGTAATTTTACTAATTTTTTGTGAAAAACAAATTTTAATAAATTCATCTATTGCTTTGTTGGCATTTTCTAAAGAATATCCATGAAGATCTATTATTTTCTCTAATTTATCAGACCTATTTTTTTTTTCATAAATATCCTTATCATTCAACTTTTCGTTGCTATTTATAAAGTTTAACCAATCTATCTTATCTTTATTTGAAAGTTTTTTAATCAACTATAATTGTGTATCCATTAAAAGCCAGTTTGGATTGGAAGACCTAATATCTTTTGAAAATTTCCATGTATCATGAACTTTTTTAATATCATTAGGGTCTCCAGAAATAATTTTTTTATCTTTATCTCTAACGCAAGAAATTATCTCACTTACAAAATCAACTGTTACTTCAAAAATATTGTTTAATAGCTTATATTCTCTGATATCTGCAGAATTTATTCCGATAAATATAGCTTCTGAAATTAAATCTTTTTTCTTTCTTTCTTTTAATGCTTCATCAAATTGATTAAAAACCTTTTTATCCAATAATGATTTAATTTCTTTCAAGTTTCCTTTTGAAAAATTCGTTATTATTGTTTCATAAGCAATTTTTGCACCTTTTAAAAATTCACTTTTAGCATCTTCATCAAAATTCTTTTCATTTAGTTTTTCTTGTTTTTTTTCTTTTGGTAAATCATGAGAAAAACTTGTTGATATTTTTTCTTCATGACCTGTCTTTTTTCCAAGAATTCCTCTTAATCTGAGTAAAATAAATCCAGCAATCATTGCTAAAAGTATAATATCAATATATTCAAAACTATAATTCATAGATGAATAATATTTACTATCTTGAATAATTTCAACTAGCAATTTATGTTAAAGATAGATGAACACAGTTTTATTATTAATTATACTAGTTCCATTAATTGAAATTTACCTTTTGATAAAAATTGGATACCAAATAGGTGCATTAAACACCATTTATTTAATTTTATTTACAGCTATTGTTGGTGTCTCATATGCAAGATATGAAGGTTTTAACACTCTGAAGTCAGCAATCAAACAATTAAAAAATGATGAAACGCCAGTAAATGAAATTATTTCTGGAGCAGCTTTGGCATTTGCTGCTTTCTTATTAATTTTACCTGGATTCGTTACAGATCTCATAGGACTGTTAATTATTTTTCCTCCTACAAGAAAATTATTTTTTAAACCTATTACAAAAAACTATCCAAGCAAAAAAAAAAACTTTATTGAGGGAGAATACGAAGATATAGATGAAGAAAAATAATATATGTCAGAAAAATTTGAAATAATATTAAACTTTGTAAAAGATCTTTCTAGTGAAACACCAGATGCTGAAGCTTACATATTTGCTAGAGATAATATTAAAAAATACAATTTAAATATAGATATTACGTCAAGAGCTCTTAAAAATAGATTAATTGAAGTAAACACAAAAATGATTTTTTTAGATAAAAGTGATAGTCAAAAAAAATCTCATTTTGAAATTACTTACACTTCTATAATAAAAATTAAAGAAAAAATAAAAGATAAAAAAGAAATAGAAAAAATAGTTTTATGCGATGTTCAGAATATAATTTATTCAAAACTTGAAAATATATTTTTAAATTTATTAAAAGACTCGGGTTTCCCGGGTATAAAATTTGAAAAGAAGATTGATTTCGAAAAACTTTATAATGAAAGATTTAATTAAAATAATTCTTTTTAAGTGAATTTTTTAGATATTCTTTATGAAGCTTTAATTCTTTGGTCGTAGGGACTACAATTTTTTTACAGTAATCTTTGGATCTTATGTTCATTATATCTAAGTTATTATCATTTTTTGATGAAAAGTTTAACGAAGGTTCTCTTTGATCAATTAAATTAATATAAACTTTTGTAAGCAATTCACAATCAATTAAAGCCGTATGTTTTTCTCTTTTTGAATTATCAATTCTATACCTTTTGCAAAGGGCATCCAGACTAATTCCTGATCCTGGAAATTTATTACGAGCTAACTCTAATGTATCAACGATGTTTTGTTTTTCTATTTTATTTTTTCCAATTAATTCCAATTCATTATTTAAGTGTGACAAATCAAATTCAGCATTATGAATAATTAGTCTTTTGCCTTTAATAAATTCTAAAAATTCATGAACTATTTCTTTAAATTTTTTTTTATCAGATAAAAAATCATCGGTATAACCATGAATTTTTAGAGCTTCCTTGGATATTTTTTTTCCTGGATTCAAGTAATAATGAAATTTATTTGATGTAGGTATAAGGTCATTTAGTTCTACACATCCTATTTCAACTATTCTATGGCCTTCTTCTACAGACAATCCTGTTGTTTCTGTATCTAAAACTACTTCTTTCATTTTCCCAAAATTTTATTTTTTAATACTTTAACATTTTTTCTAACAGAAGAACTTTTAAAATTATTTATTATTATAAAGTTGCATTTTCTTTTTTTAATTTCTAAAGGAAGTTGAAGTTTTTTTAATTTACTAAATATTTTTGGATTATAGTTAAGTCTATTTTTTAATCTTCTTTGAATTTCTTTTTTTTTTGCATCTACAAAAATTAAAATATAGTTCTTTTTGTTGATTTTATTTTCCATAAGTAATGGAATATCCAATACAACTATTTTTTTATTTTTATTTTTTTTAAAAAAATTATTCATATTTGCTCTTACAATTGGATGAACTATTTTTATAATTTTTTTTAAATTACTTTGATTGTCTATAATCGCTCTTCTAAGTTCATTTTTTTTAACTGGAAAAGAAGAAATATATTTGGGAAGTTTATTTCTTAACTTTTTAAAGCAATTTTTATTTTTTTTATATATCTTTGTAATCTCAATATCCGCATCAAATACCGGAAAGCCAAATTGCCTAGCGACATAACTCTTGCCAGAACCTATATCTCCAAGAATTCCAATTTTAATCATTAGTCTAATAATTTAATAGTTTCATTGTCTATTTCTGGTATAATTTTGTGCCAAATAGTAAATGCTTGATGTGCTTGGTAAATAAACATCATCTTTCCATTTTCGGTTTTATTTCCAAACATTTTTCCTTTTTTTAAAAAATTTGTTTGTTGGGGATTATATATAACGTCGTAGAAAAATTTATTTGATCCTATATCAGCATAATCTAATTTAATTTCATCATCTTTCTTTAATCCAATACTTGTGGCATTAACAATCATATGAAATTCTGGTGTTTTGCCCCAATCTATTATTTCCAAATCTGCAAAAGATTTTTTTAAATCTTCTGCTTTTAGCTTAGTTCTATTGCTTATAATAATTTTAGAGGCTCCCATTTTTTTAAGAGCCAAAATAATTGAAGGAACAACTCCTCCTCCACCTAAAATAAAAACCTTTTTATCTGTAACATCATATTTAAAATGTCTTAATCCTAGCTCAAATCCTGCAATATCAGTATTATGACCAACAATTTTATTATTTTCCTTATAGATAGTATTCACTGATTGTGATTCATTTGCTTCAGGACTCATTTCATCGAGAAAAGTAATGACTAATTTTTTAAATGGAACAGTTACATTTATCCCGTTAATTTCTCCTTTTTTAACTTGAAAAATTATATCTTTTATATCATTTTCATTTAGCAATTTTTTATCATAAACGGCATCGATATTATTTTTTTTAATCCAATGATTATGCAATTTAGATGATAAAGAATGTTCTATTGGATTTCCTATAACTAAATATTTTTTCATTAATTTTTTTTACTTGAACAAATTCATTAAAATTGACTCACTTATATTGTTTTAGATACTTCTTTATCTGTTTAATTGGTAATCCCATAATAGTATCTTTATCTCCTTCTATTTTAGAAAACAAAGACCTGCCCTCTCCTTCTATTTGATAAACATTATAAGCATATAATGTTTCATCTGTTATTTTTGACAAATATAATTTTAATTCTTGATCAAGCATTTGTTTCATTGTTAAAATAGCTTTATCTGTATAATTCCATATCATCGAACCATTTTTAGATATACAAACAGAGCTGACTAGGTGGTGTTTTTGACCATTTAGTTTTTTTAATATAACTAAAGCTTCTTCTCTATTTGATGGCTTTGAAATAATTTCTCCATTTAAATCTATAATACTGTCTGCTCCTAATACTAATTCTCCGTTTTTTTTTTTACTAATTTGATTTGCTTTTAGTTCGGCTAAGTTTTTTGAAATTAGTTCTGGAGAAGCTTTTTCTTTTAACAAGTTTTCTTTTATATATTCTTCATCAACATTTGAAGGACATGTTTCACATTTAATTTCATTTTCTTCTAAAATTTTTTTTCTAACCATGCTTTTAGAAGCAAGAATAATATTATGCATTTTCTTTCTTTATTTCATAAATTTTTATTATAGACGCTGCGGTTTCTTCGACTGATTTTCTTGTAACATCAACGATTGGCCAATGATATTTCTTATATGTTGTTTTTGCATTTTCGATTTCATTTCTAATTTTTTCTAAATTTGTATAATCTGTGTTTTGCCTTTCTCTTATAGAACTCATTCTATTTTTTCTAACATCTATTAATCTTTCCGGTTCCGTGGTTAAACCAACCACACATATAGATGAAGGATTCTCAATTAAAAATTTAGGAATTGAATTTTTATTTATTAAAGGAACGTTAGAGATCTTAAATCCTCTGTTGGCCAGATATATTGAAGTTGGTGTTTTGCTGGTTCTACTAACTCCTAATAAAATAATATCTGATTTATCTATATCATTGATAGAATTTCCATCATCATGATTCATTGTAAATTGAATAGCTTCTATCCTTTTAAAATATTCATCATCTAAGACATGTTGTCCACTTGGAATATGTGTTGCTTTTTGATGTAAAAGTTTTGAAAAATTCAATATTAAATCTCCCAACACTCCAAAACACGGTATATTTATTTTTTTTGCTTCTTCTTCTAAAAATTTAGCTAATTTACTATCAACTATTGTATATAAAATAATTGCTTTAGAGTGTTTTTGAGCCATATTTAATATTTTTAATATTTGATTTTCTGTCCTGGTAAAAGAATATGTATGATCTTCATATTTAAAGTTTTTAAATTGGGCTTTGAGTGCTAAAAAAATTCTATCTATTGTTTCTCCGGTTGAATCTGAAATTAGATAAATTTGATGTATAGTAATCATGTATATAATGTTTAAAACTTATTAATAAATTACTTAAATATTCAATAATTTTTCATTTTTTTTATTCTTATGAAAAAAAAAATTTTTATAAACATAATTAAACATGTTTAAAATTAATATATAAATAATTTATTAACCTTAATATAGAAGAAAACCCTTTATTTAATTGAATTTTTATACTGTTAAAATTGTTAATAAAAAGTTAGTAAGATGTTAATTAAAAATAATTATCAATATTCACAAGACATATAACAAAAACAATAAAGTATTATAATTATTATTTATTATATGAGTCCTATTTTAGAATGTATTAATAATAAGAAAACAAATAAAAACCCTGTTTGGTTTATGAGGCAAGCAGGCAGATATCTTCCAGAATTTAGAAAAATTAGAGAAAAAAATCCTGATTTTATTAAGCTTTGTTTAAATGAATATTTATTACCGGAAATAACATTACAACCTTTAAAAAGATTTGAATTAGATGCTGCTATATTTTTTTCAGATATTTTAATGATTCCCTACGGTCTTGGTCAAAAAATAGAATTTAAAAAAAATTTTGGACCTTTATTAAATAAAATTAATTTAGATAAAATAGATAAAATTAATGAGACTAGTTTTATTAATAAACTTTACCCAATTTATAAATCACTTAAAACAACTTCAAATAATAAATTAATTTTAAAAAAAGATTTAATAGGTTTTGTGGGAGCT
>CAJWKX010000006.1 GCA_913043015.1 uncultured Candidatus Pelagibacter sp.
AATAAATCAAAAAAAATGGCAGAAGAAATTATTGATAATGGATTAAAAAATAAACTCTCAGAAATTTGGGGAACGGAGGCAACCGTATATTATCCAGGCAAATATGGAGGAACAGCAGATTGTATTGGCGTTTATGAAGGAAAAGAAACTATTTTAGACTTTAAACAAAGCAATAAACCAAAAAAAGAAGAATATATTGAAGATTATTTTTTACAACTTGGAGCGTACTCTTTGGCGCATAACACAGTTTATAATTCTAGAATTACACAAGGGGTGATTTTACTTTGTACAGTCGATAGATTATTCCAAGATTTTAAAATAGAAGGTAACGAATTAATAAATTTTCAAAATCAATTTCTTGAAAGGGTTGAACAATTTAACCATCAATTAAGAAAATAAAGTTTGACTTTAAAAGAATTTCATATATTAAAAAAACAACTTTGCTACTTGTTTAGATGCGAGTTTCTTAAAAAAATTCCCTCACAAATAGCATTAAAATAAGGAGAAAAATTGAATTTAGCTATTTGGGATATTGAGTCATCAAATGCAAACACTGATTTTGGAAGTATTATTGAGATTGGTGGAATATTAGTCGATGAACATTTTAAAGAAAAAGATCGATTTAATCTAAGATGTAGATTGCCGGAGGGAGAAATTCCTCAAGCAATGGCATTAATAGTTAATAAAACTGGACTTGATTTGTTAACTAAAGCTAATCTCAGCCATTATCAGATGTTGGGAGAGGTAGAGAAAATTTTCAAAAAATGGAGTCCCGCTATTTTTATTGGTTGGTCGAACATCGGTTTTGATGATGAAATGATCAGAAAAGAGTTTTTTAAAGGGATTAGATACCCATATATTACAAACTCTTCCCCAAATAAAAGACACGATGGATTGAATATTGCAAGAGCCGCATATGCTATTGATAGCGGTATTTTAAATACTGAAATAAATGAAAAAGGCAACGCTGTAATGAAATTAGAATCCCTTGCAAGAATGAATGGATTTGAGTCTTCAGGAGCTCACTCAGCATTATTTGATGCTGAATTAACATTAAAAATTCTTGGATTGATCAAAAAAAAACAACCTGACACATGGAATGTATTTTTACAAACAGCAAACAAATTAGATACAGAAACGATATTTAAGAAAGAGAAAATTATTACTCTCAATGAATATTTTTATGGAAAATCTAGACTATATCTATGTGCGCCCTTACATCCAAAAAACTGTATTCACCCCGTGTATCAATGGGGACAAGTTGTTGATCTGAGAGTAGATGTTGAACAGTTATTTAATCTATCAATTAATGAATTAAAACTTGAAATGAAAAAAACCCCAAAATTTCTTAGAACTATTAGGTCAAACAAGGCTCCAATCATTTTAGATCCAAGTTACGGAATGAAGATTGAGCCTTATAATGCTATTGATCCAAGTTTAATTAAAAAAAGAGCTGAATTAGTAAAAAATAACGAAAAGTTTTCTAAGAATATAATTATTGCACTTAGGGAGATAGCAGAAGAAAAAGATCAGTCAAAATCACAAGAAGATATTTATGCTGAAGAAAGCATCTATACAAAATTTACTCCAAACAAAGATACAAATCTTTTTCCTCTTTGGCATAATGCTTCTTGGAAAGATAAATTGCAAATGTTGGATAAATTTGAGGATGATAGATTAGTTGGATTTGGTAAGAAAATAATTTATCAAGAATCTCCCGAAACACTTCCTGCAGACATATGCAAAAGTATCAAGAGAGAGATTGCCGAGAGAATCTTGAGTGAAAACAAAGAAAAATGGTGGACTTGTAAAGAATTTTATTTTGAGTGCGACAATTTGAGAGAAAAATATACTAACGAAAAGGATGAAGAAAAATTGAAATTTTTAGATCAACTGAATGACCATGTTATGTTTATACAAAAAAAATATGAAAATGCTTAGTTGACTTTATTGATTTAAATAATACATAAGAATTATGCTAATTGATTTTAAAGACGATGATTTTGATACAAAAGTAAAGAACGAAGACATTTCTATTTTACAATACTCAGCTTCCTGGTGCGCTCCATGTAAAGCCTTAAAACCTGTCATGGAAAAATTATCTGATGAGTTTAAAGATAAAGCTAATTTTTATTATGCAGATATTGATGAGAATGCAATTAATTCTGCTTCTGCCGCAGGTGTTAGAGGTGTGCCTACTGTGGTTGTTTATAAAAAAGGTCAAGAAGTAGCAAGAAAAGTTGGTGGTTTGCCCGAACAACAAATGAGGGATTTTTTAAAAGAAAATCTTAGTTAAGATTTAATACTTCTCCAATTAAATATAAACTGCCTGAAACAAGACAGATTTCGTTTTGATATTTATTGATTGATTGAATACTTTCTCTGATATTTTTGCATAAATTAATTTTTTTATTAATCCCATTAAGTTTGTTTTTGAATTCCTCTTTTGAAATTGATCCTTCCTGATTGGGTATATCTATTAAAGTAATTGATTTTACTTTATTTTTGAAACAATCAATAAAACCCCGATGATCCTTGTCTTTCATCATCCCAACAATTAAGTGAACATCATGGTTTTGTTGCTCTACCCAGTTTGCAATTGCTTTTGCCGCATTAATATTGTGGCCTGCATCACAGATTAATCTATTTGGACCAACTAAATCTTTTAGTTTTCCTGATTTGATCTCTTGAAGCCTTCCTTTGAGTTCAATTTTAGTTATTCCAGTTTTGATATCTTGATCTTTAATATTAAATAACTTTCTAGTTGCAGTTATGGAAGTACTTATGTTTTCAAGCTGATGATCTCCCAAAACATTAGGCTCTGGTAGTATTATTGATCCTTTATGATCTTCATACTGAATAAATCCATTCTCAGCTCTTAAAATATTAAAATCTTTTCCAAAAAAATATTTGTTTGATTGATTGTTTTCCAAGGCTTTTTCAATTTTTGATGTTGTTTCTTTATTATCTTGTTTATTTACAAATATATTTGAGTTTAAAAGTTTTGCTGTTTTTTCATATATTACACCATCAATTGTTTTATTCTCGATCCATTGTAAGTGATCTAGCCCAATTGATCCAATTATTGATCCTAAATTTTTTTTAAATACATTCGTACTATCATAACGGTGCATTAACCCACATTCTATAATAGAGATGTTTTCTTTGAATTGTTCACAAAATTTTAAGTATGCACAAGTGAGAACTTCAAAAAGAGTTGCTTTGTCTTTTCCTAAAATTTTCTCTATATCTTCAAGAAGATTAATAAGTTCTTCCTCATTTATCTCAGTATCATTATAAACAAATCTTTCAGTGTAACTTTGAAGGTGAGGAGATAGATACAAATTACATTTATATCCAGATTGATTTAGAATTGCTTTTAGACTTTGGCAAATACTGTATTTAGAGTTCGTGCCAACAACTGAGATTACGTTCTCCAGTTTATCTTGAGGATTGCCCAGTTTATCTAGTAGGTTAAATGTCCTATCTAAAGATAGATCTATTTTTTTAGGATGCTTTTGCTCTAGTTTCGAGATTATCTTCTGAAGTTTCATTTGTTTTTTCCATATTTAAATTTACTTCAGAATTTTTCTTTAGCAATATTGATAAAAGCAAACTTATTTGATTTTTTAAATCTTTTCTGTGTACCACTTTGTCTATAAATCCATGTTCTTTTACAAACTCTGCTGTTTGAAAATCAGGACTTAGCTCTTCCTTAACAGTGGCTTGGATTACTCTTCTGCCAGCAAAAGCGATTAAAGAACCCGGTTCTGCAAAATGAATATCTCCTAACATAGCAAATGAACCTGTTATTCCTCCAGCACAAGGATCAACAAAGCAAACTATATAAGGCAAGTTATTTTTTTTAAGTTCATTAATTGCAAGGGTTGTTCTTGTCATATTTGCCAAAGCTACTAGACTTTCAAACATTCTTTGACCTCCTCCACATGGAAAGAAAACATAAGGAGTTTGATTATCTATTGCATGTTGTGTCCCATAAAGAATCGCTTCTCCTTCAGCTGCGCCTACTGAGCCACCAATAAAATCAAAATTTATTGCACCTGCAGTTATATTTATGTCGTTTATTTTTCCCCTAACAATCATCACGGCGCAACTTTGTTCTGTTTTCTTTCTCGCTTCTTTTAATCTATCTTTATAAGATTTTGTATCTTCCCAATTTAATGGATCTTCAGCTGGAAGAGGTGTTTCAAGAATTTCGTATCTATTTTTTCCAAAAAAAATATCGAATCTTTGACGACAGTTAATTCTATGATGTTTCCCACAAGAACTACAAACCCATAAGTTTTCTTCAAGCTCTTTTTTTAGAACTGGGCCTTTACAACAACTTGTCCATTCAGAACTTTCAATATCTTCTTTTGAAGGTCTTTTTTTTAAAATTTTTTTGATTTTTTCACCAAACCCGATAGTCTTTTTTAGCCAATTCATATAATTTTAATTTTATTTTTTAATCTTTTAACCATATTGCTTACATTTGTGACAGGATTTTGTCTTTTTTCCAAGCTTTTGCTTATTTCTTTGCAGATTGTACTACCTACAACCAATCCATCAGCAGATTTTAACTTTGATATTGTCTTTTCAGTAATTCCAAAACCAATTACTACTTTTTTAAGATTGTTTATTTTTTTTATTTTTTGATAATTCTTTAATATTTCTTTTGGAGAAACTTTTAGCTTTCCGCCAGTTGTAGACAGCATACTTATATAATAAATCATATCATGCGAGTCCCTAATTATTTTTTTCATTCTTTCTTTTGAGGTAGTTGGAGATAAAAGTTGAATAAAATTAATAGATTTTTTTTTACATCTTTTTGCAAAATATTTATTGTCTGGCCAAGGAAGATCTACAACTATTAAACCGTCAACCCCAACTTTTTTGCATTTATTTATAAAATTATTTTCACCATATTGATAAATCATATTGTAATAGCCCATTAAAATAACTGGTTTTGAATTTTTAAATTTTTTAAATTTTTTAACTATTTGAAAGACATCTTTCATTTTTATTCCATTTTTTATAGCCCTGTACGCACTTGTTTGAATTTGACCTCCATCCGCAATTGGAGTGTTGTGTGGGAAACCTATTTCACAAATATCCGCATATTTTGAAATAGATTTTAATATTTCTAGGGATTTTTTTTTATTATTGTCCCCAGCAACTGTGTAAGTTAGTAAAGCAGGTCGATTTTCAACTTTACATTTTTTGAAAGCCAAACTTATTGGAGAAATGTTCATTTTATATGTTTATCTAATCTTTTTTTTAAAATATCTCTATCTTTGTATGAATCTCCACAACTGTTACATATTATTATTGTATCTTTACTTAATTTGGGTGCAATTTTAATTGCTTCAGCAAAGGCATGTGCTGGCTCTAAGCTTGGGGATATAGATTCAAGTTCGGTAACTAATTTGTATGCATTTAATGCCTCTTCATCACTCGCATATGTATACCTTGCTCTACCGGCATCTTTTAAAAAACAATGTATTGGGCTAACACCAGGATAATCTAAACCAGCACTTATTGACTCGGTTTCGTTTATTTGTCCCTCATTATTTTGACAAACATAAGATGCGGAACCATGAAGTATACCTAATTTAGCACCTTTACTTAAAGGTGCGGCATGAAGTTTCGATTTTTTTGGACCACCAGCTTCAACGCCTATTAGTTCAATTTGTTTTTTGTTATAGTCTATAAATTCACTCCAGAATCCGTATGCAGAACTACCACCACCAATACAATTAATCAGTTTTAGTTTTTTAGGAATAGCGTTGAATTCAGATTTTAATTGAATTTTTAACTCTCTAGATATTTGTGCTGTGCTCCAACCACAAATTTTTACAAATATATTTGGTCCAACAGTAGATCCTACACACATATGAGTAGTGTCACAATTTGATACCCAGTATCTCATACATTCACTAACAGCATCAACCAATGTTTGACTTCCGCTGTAGACAGGAACTATTTCAGCACCATTTTTTCTCATTGCATCACAATTAGGTTTTTGCCTTTTGATATCTTTTGCACCCATAAATATTTTACATTTCAAATCAAATTTTTTTGCAGCCATACTTAACATTTTGCCAGCATATCCAGCTCCAGTGTCACCTATGACGTATTTTTTTCCTGCTTTTTTACAAATCAAAGCATGAACTGTTGCATTATAAATTTTATGTGCACCACCATTAGCTTCAGACACTACCTTGGCCCAGATTTGTGCTCCACCGAGATAGTTTGTTAAATTATTTAATTTTATAAATGGAGTTGGCGCACCAACATAATTTTTGAAATAGTAATCTCTTTTTTTGATAAAATTTTTATCTTTTCTTATTTTGGCAAAAAGTTTTGTAAGATCATCGACGGGTTTTTTTAAAGTTTCTGGAATAAAATTCCCTCCAAATTTACCACCCCAAAAACCGTTCTTATCATGTTGATCTATCAGAGGTATTTTTTTTTTAATTTTCATTATTTAATTTATTTAAATTTTTTAAAAAAATATCTATTTTTGAAATATCTTTTTGACCAGATGTTTCTAATCCCCCAGATATATCAATAATATCTGCTATTTTTATAAATTTATCAAGTTGATCATTATATTTAATATTTCCAGCAATCATTATTTTAGAGTTTAATTTAAAATTTATTAATAATGAATGATCAAAACTTAGACTTTTTTCATAACCTTTGCTATCAAATAAAATTATATCTGAAACTTTTTCAAATAAATTATATTTTTTTATATCTTTTTCATCACCAATTGTAACTGCCGCTATTATTTTTTTTTTATATTTTGATTTAATGTAAGAAATTTCTTCAGAGTTAAGATCATAAATTTGAAAATAATCAAAATTTAAATCTTTTATTTTTTCAAGAAAATTTTTAGATGGTTTAACAAGTACTGCCACATATTTAGAATTTTTTTTATCTGTTCTTAACAATTTTTTGAGTTTTTCAAATTCAACATATCTTATTGATTTTTTATAATTAACAATAAATCCAATAAAATTTGGTGGGCTAGGGTGCGATACAATAAAATTTAAAGTGGTTTGATCTTTAACTCCACAAATTTTTGCTTCCATGAAGCTAATTTAGTGATTTAATCAATTTTTGTATATTTTTTTTTATTGAACCTTTGGTAATACTTCTGCCTATAACAATGGCAGTCGCTCCATTTTTAAAAGCTTTTTTTGGTGTAATTACTCTATTTTTATTTTGATCTTGAACACTATCTCCAGCTAGCCTGATACTAGGAGTTACAATTTCCATTTTTGCACAAATTTTTTTCAATATTGTTACTTCTTTTCCTGAACAAACAATTCCATCTAGTCCGGCAGACCTAGCCATTCTTGCTTGTTGAATAACTAAATTTTTAATTGATCTTGTGTGGCCTATTTCTTTCAAAGATTTATCTGAAATACTTGTAAGAACTGTTACTCCTAAAATCTTAAGTTTATTATTAACTTTTTTTGCAGATTTTTTTATTGCTTTAAGCATTTCGTGCCCACCGTTGATATGCGCTGTAAGATATCTTATATTTTTTAAATCTTTTATAGATTTAACCGCAGAAGAACATGTATTTGGTATGTCATTAAGCTTAAGATCTAAAAAAATATTTTTTTTTTTATCAATTTTAGACAGAAAAGATCTTCCAATTTTTGAATAAAAAAATTCTAATCCAAATTTATAACCAATGTTTAACTTATCAGTTGTCGTATCTTTAATAATTTTTAGAACTTTTTTAGGATCAGATGTATCACAGGCTATAAAAACTTTTTTATTCATTATTATTTATTTTTTTAAACCACTTTTTGGACATTTTGAAATGTATTGCTATTTTTTTTTGAGTTTCAATTTTTTCATTAGTTTTTGGATTTCTTGATATTCGAGCTTTTTGAATTCTAGTTTCCAAGGTAAAAATATCTCTTAGCTCAACTCTTTCACCTTTTTTTAGTGCATTTTCCATTTCATTTAAGATTATATCTAATAATTTTGATAGATCTTTACGTAGAAAATTGGGATACCCATCTGCGAGTTGTTTTAATAGATTTGATTTTACTACAGCCAATTAGCTTATTCTTCTGTCTTTTTTTTATTTTTATCTTCTAACTTATCTGAAAGAGTAGAAAACGGAAGGTTTTTTCCTGAAAGAGGAGAGGAAAACTTGGATACAGCCTCCTTGTTCTGTAACTCTTCTAACAATTTTATACTTAAACTCGCTTTTCTATTATTTAAAGCTAATTCAGAAATTGCAGCATCAATTCTTTCTCCACCAACAAATCTAGAGGGCCTTGCATCTGCTGCATTGATAGCTATTTGCGATTTTTTGATCAAAAATTCGAGTTCACATCCTTCTGGTTTTACTACTAAACCCTTATTATCAGATGAAATAACTTTTACAGTTACTGCATCATTGACATTTTTATTTGAGAACCAATCAAAAGGATTTGGTTGAGTCTGTTTCAAGCCTACCCTAACTTTTTGATCATCTTTTTTTATTTCTAAAATTTTAACTTTTAACTTATCTCCTTTCATATAATTTTTTAGCTTCTCTTCTGGTTTTCCTGTGTATGAAAGGTCATTTGAATGCAAAAATCCATCTATTTCAAAACCATCAATTCTTAAGTAAATAGCATATTCATTAATACTTGTAATTGTGCCTTCGATTTCTGATCCAACTGGATACTTCTTTTCTAATACTTTATAAGGATTTTCTTTTGTTAATCTATGAGATATAGCTACTCTTCTTTTTTCTTTATTTATTTCTGTAATAATGCAGTCAATTTCATCTCCAACTTTAAATAGTTTTTTTGCCGAAACATTTTTTTTGACCCAACTTAGCTCACTTGAATGAAGTAAAGTGCTTAATCCGGGCTCAAGTTCACAAAAGCAACCATAATCAGTAATTTTAACAACTTTAACTTTATATGGTTTATTAAGTTCGTAATTTGAAATATGATTAAATGGATCTGGAGATAATTGTTTAATTGAACATCCTACTTGTAATTTTTCTTTATCAACTGAAATCACAAGCAAATCATGTTTTTCACCAATATTAAAAATTTCATCAGGGTGATTTACTCTAGAATAAGAAATTTCTTGCAAGTGAACAAGAACATCCAGCTCACCACTATTAACATCGAAAAAACATCCAAAAGAGCTGTAACCTTTTACAACAGCATCTTTAATGACATCTCCTACTTTATATTTTTCAATTATTTTTGCTTTATCTTCTTTTTTGTTTGATGTAACTATTTGTCTTCTAGAGACACAAGCATTTCCTCTAATTCTATCTAATTTGATTAACGCAAATTTTTGTGGTTCATTCATTAAATGCGAAATATCTTTAAGAGGCTTATCTGAAATTTGCGATCCCGGACAAAACATTAATGAACCTGTATCAATATGTTCTACAATTACTCCACCTTTGCATTTAGATATGATTTTACCCAATATAGATTCATTTGCTTCATAAGCTTTTTCTAATTTATACCAACCTTTAATTTTTTGAGCTTTAATAGCTGAAACAATTACATCGCCGTTTTTATCCTCTATTTTTTCTAATAGAACTGAAATTTTTGAACCTTCTTTTATTTTATCTATAAGATTAATACTTTTTATTTCATTTATATCTAAAACAGGTTCTGATTTAAGTCCTTCAACAAATAAAAAAACAAATTTGTCAGTTATTTTAGTAACTATACCATCAATTATTTTACCTTCTTCTATTTTTGTTTTTGATAACTGGCTGTTTAATAAATTTTCGAATTCTTTCGTAGCTGGTGAAGAAATATCTTTATAAATTTCCATGTTTTTTGTTTTCGATGGCTTTTGCTACTAATTTAGTTAATCTAGCCTCCATTTGTTTCATACTTAAATTAGTGGTGTCAACTAATACAGCACCTTTTACAAAAAGCAAAGGGCTTTCTTTTCTATTCATATCGCTAAAATCTCTTAATTTTAGAGCTTTTTCAACCTCTTTAATTTTAACTTTTTTGTTTATTTTTTCAAATTCTTTGAATCGCCTTTTTGCTTTTTCTTTTGTCGAGCACTTAAAATATATTTTTAAGTCTGCATTTGGCATAATTTTTGAAGCAATATCTCGTCCTTCGATAATTACTTTTTTATTTTTTTTTATAAAGTCTAGTTGAAACAATTTAAGTGATTTTCTTATGTATTTTTTTTTAGCAATAATTGAAGATAATTTTGTAACATTAGTATTATAAAGTTTTTTTGTTGAAAGTTTTTTTAAATTTAAATTTTTTGCAACTTTTTTAATAAAATTATGATTATATTTCCTATTATTTTTTATAATTCTTAATGCTAGGTACCTATATAATTTTCCAGAAGAAAGTAATTTAAAACCGAATCTTTTGGCTATTATTTTACTTCCTGTAGTTTTTCCTGAAGCCGAGCTTCCATCTACACCAATTGAAAAAATAAAATTATTTTTTTTCACTGATTTATTTTTCCTCCCAAAGATTTAATTAAAGAGAAAAATTTAGGAAAAGATGTTTTTATAGAATCTTTATCATAAATTTTCCATTTACCACCCAAAGAAAGAGCAGCAATACATGACATCATAAATACCCTATGGTCTTTCATAAAATTTTTTACAACATAACTTTTATTTAGGTTTAGATTTGGATTGCCATAAATTTTTATATCTTTATTGGTACTAATGATTTTGACACCCATCATTCTTAAAATTTTTGTAGCAACTTTAAGTCTTGGACTTTCTTTTTGATTAAGTTCACTTAAATTTCTAAAATAAGAAACACCTTTAGCTTTTGATGCAATCAAAAAAATTATTAAAAATTCATCAATTGCTCTACTATTTAATTCTGATGGACAATTAATTGATTTCAAATTTCTACAGCTTCTAACAAAAATATCAGCTATTTTTTCTCCCTTATAAATTTTTTTATTTTTAAATCTAATTTTTGCATTCATTTTATTTAATATGTCTATAATACCCGTTCTTGATTTGTTGATATTTGCATTTTTAATAAGTATTTTAGAATCTTCTGACAACAATGTTAATGCAATAAAAAAAGCGCTGGAGCTAATATCCGAAGGAATATTATAGTTAAAACCTTTATAGTTTTTTTGCCCAATTATTTCAATAAAATCAAATTTTTTTTCTTTTTTGATTTTTATTGGAAGTTTTAAAGTTTTAAAAAAATTTTCAGTATGGTCTCTCGATTTTTTTGCTTTAATTTTTGTTATTCCAGGAGTATTAAGCGCTGCAAACATAACACAACTTTTGCATTGAGCAGATCCTTTATTTTCAAAATAATTTATTGGTCTCAAAAATTTGCTTCCAAGAATTTCAATAGGTAATTTATTTTTGTTTGATTTAATATTAATCCCAAATAATCTAAGTGGATCTATTACTCTTGAAAAGTCTCTTCTTGAAAGGCTTTTGTCACCTATTAGTTTCACAGTTTTATCTGATTTTGCCAAAACTCCTAAAATTATTCTTGAAAAAGTACCTGAATTTCCAGCATTAATAGTTGTATTTTTTTTAATTAAGAACGAATTTAATCCTTTACCATTTATTTCACAAAATTTTTTTGTTTTATTTATTTTAATACCAAGCTTTTTTAATGCTTTTAGAGCATTATTTACATCTTCAGATTCCAAAAGATTATATGCTCTTGATTTGCCAGTAGCCTGTGCTGCCAACAAAACCCACCTTATAGATAAACTTTTATCAGCACTGACAAAGATTTTTTTGTTGAAAGATTTAATTTTATTCTTAATTAAAACAAAGCTGGACATTAATAATTTAATTTATCTTAAATTCTTCACCAAAATATGCTGATTTAGCTTTAGCATTATTTACGAGCTCATCAGGAGTTCCGTGTGCAATAATATGCCCATTTGATAAAATTATTGCTTTGTCAACACAAGACAAAAGATCTCTTGCTTGGTGATCACAGATACATATTGTAATATTATCGATAGTTTGAAGATTCACGATGGTCTGTTGGAGCATTCTAATAGTTAATACATCCAATGCCGCGAAGCATTCGTCTAATAATAGTATATTTGGATCATTAATTAATGCCATTGCTATAACTAGTTTTTTTTTTTGACCTCCTGATAAAAATTTTGCTTTAGTATCTAAAGTAGAATCCAACTCAAATTTGGAGATTAAATTATTTATTTTCAATATTCTTTCTGATTTATTTTTTATTTGAATTTCAGCTACAGATTTTAAATTTTCTATCAAAGTTAAATCATGAAAAAAACCTCCATGTTGAGGAACATAGCCTATTTTGAATTTAGTAGCCCTTTCATATATTGGGTAATTTGTAACATCCTTACCATTCAATACCACTTTTCCATAATTAGGTTTCATCAATCCTGAAATTAAATAAAAAATTGTTGATTTACCCACCCCATTGGGTCCTAACATTCCCATTATTTCACCTTTATTTATTTTAAAGGATAAATTACTGAAAATTTCTCTTTTATTGTACGACATGGATATATCTTTTAATTCTATTTGTGTTTGTTCATCTTTGAATGATTTTATTCTAAATTTTTTTATAATTCCCATAATTATTTACTTTTAATTTTAACTTTTTCAGAGCTTTCAAACATTTGTACTATTATATCACCTGTTAGTAAATCTAAATTAATTTTATCGGCATTCATTTTTGAAATACTATTTGTAAAATAAATATTATTGTACATCAAAGCTAAATTATCTTTAAAAAAAAGATCTAGATTATCACTTTTAATCTCATTATCTTCAAATTTAGCAATGACACCACCGGAAAATTTTGTATCAAAATTTATTGAATTATATTCGGCATAATCAGAAAAAATTAATATAGGAGATTTTTTAATTAAATTAATTTTAGCGTTGACTTTTTGTAATATTAGGATGTTTTGATTTTCTAATTTAGTTTCTCCTAGCTCAGACTTAACAATATATTTGTTTCCTCTGCTATCTATTGACTTGTATTCTAAATTTTCAATTATGCTGCTTGAATCTTCAGATGAATCTGATCGATCTTTAGAATCTCTTAGAACTGTTTTGTTTAAGGTTTCTTTTACTTCTGCTACTTTTACTTCTGAAAAATAATTTTTAAATACCAAATAAGAAATCAAAAGAATCAATGCAAATAGAAATATTTGCAAAATTGATTTCAAGTTCATTTATGTAATATTTGCTTTTAGAATATTATGAATATGCAATAACCCAATTGTTTTTTTAGTATTTTTTTTATTATGAACACATAGGCTGGTGATTTTATTTGTGTTCATTATCGATAAAGCTAGAGCAGCTAATATACTTTTTTCGACTGATATTGGTTTTGATTTCATAATTTTTTTTGTCGTTAAATTTTTTAAATTATCATTTTTTTCTGCCACTCTTTTTAAGTCGCCATCACTTATTATACCAGTTGTTAAATTTTTTTTATTTCTAACTATAAGAACACCCAAGTTTTTTTTCGTCATAACTTTTATAGCATTTTTCATTAGCACATCTTCTTTAACAAAAGGAATTTTGTTTCCAATAATCATCAAGTCTTCTACTGTTTTTAATTTAGCTCCAAGACTACCACTAGGATGAAATTTTTTAAAATCTAGTTTATCAAATTTTCTATACTTCATGGTAGCTATAGCCAAAGCATCACCAATACTCAATTGAACTATTGTAGATGAGGTAGGAACTATATTTTCTGGTCCAGCTTCAGCTACATTAGGAGTTAATAATTTAATGTCAGAAAATTTATATAAAAGAGAATTTTTTTGTGACACAATACCTATCAAAACAATTCTTTTATTTCTATTTGCGTATTGAATTATATTTTTTAATTCTGCTGTTTCTCCGCTGAAACTAATTAAAATTAAAACATCATTTGAGCTATTACCAATTGAACCCAAATCACCATGAGAGCATGCACTTGCATCTACAAAAAAAGATGGAACACCAACAGAGGAAAATGTTGAGGAAATTTTTTTAGCAATAATACCCGATTTACCTACTCCAGATATTATAACTTTACCATTTTTACAATTTAGAATAGCTTCGACAGCTTTATTAAACGATTTATTAATACCTGATTTAAGTTTTTTTAGAGATTTTATTTCCGTTTCAATAACATCTTTTGCTATTGCTTGAAAATTTGTTTTTTTCATTAATGTGACCAAATATCTTCTTTGAATGAGGCAAGATCAAGGTCCACTCTTGTTTGTATAAATTTTATACTATTTTCATAAAGATTCATTCTATTTTCTCTGATTAATATTTTATCTAAAGCATTATTTATTTTATGTAAATGTATAACGTCATTCGCACAATATTTCAGCATAGGTTGATTAAGTTCGCCTCCAAAGTCAGAGACTTGATGTTGTTTACTAATATCAATTCCAATGAATTCTTTTACTAAATCTTTAAGACTATGTCGGTCCGTATAAGTTCTTGAAAGTTTTGACTTTATTTTTGTGCAATCAATATTTTGAACATTAATTTTTAAATAGTGAGAAATAAAGGCTAAGTCAGCTCTAGCAAAATGAAAAATTTTTTTTACTTTCTTATCTTCAAGAACTTTAACAAGAGTTACAGCTTTATAGTTACTTCTATCCAATTGAATAATATGAGCATCTGAGTTTCCAGTCGATATTTGCACCAAACAAAGAGGGTCACGTTTAACATTTAAACCGCCCATTTCACAATCAACAGCAATTGTATTGCCTAGTTTTAAATCATCTGGTAAGTCGTACTTGTGTAACTTAATATCTAAATTCATTTAAAATATATATATATGAAAGGAAAAAATATTCTAGTATTCGGTGGATCAGGTCAAATCGGTCGTCATTTGATTAGGAAGCTAACCAAAAATAATCATATGGTTACTGTAGTAACACGGAATATTCACCAAAAAGGTTATGTATTAAAAACTCAAGGAAATCCTGGTTATTTAGATATTGTTGAAGAAAATATTTTTGATGAAGAGAAGTTAAATAATCTAATAAAAAACAAAGATGTATGTATAAACTTAATTGGAATATTGTTTGAAAAAAGAGACAATACTTTCCAAAATATCCATGTAAATTTACCTTCGATAATTTCAAAAATTTGTAAACAAAATAATATTGAACAATTTATTCATATTTCAGCACTTGGAATAGATAAAGCAAAAGATAGCAATTATGCCAAAAGTAAATTAGAAGGGGAAAAAAAAATTCAAACAAATTTTGATAAAGCCACAATTCTAAGACCATCGATTGTATATTCAGTTGATGATAACTTTACAACTAATTTTATGACATTGTTAAATCGACTTCCTTTTTTTCCTCTTTATTATAATGGTGAGACCAAGTTTACTCCAATTCATTGTTCCGAACTAACTGAAATTATTTTGCAAATAATTAATGAAAATATTTGTTCTGAGATTATCGAATGTATTGGTCCACAAAAAATGACATTTAAAGAGATTCTTCAAAGACTTTTAAAACTAATTGATAAAAAAAGATTATTGATTCCAATACCTTTAATTGTAGCAAAACTTATGACTCAGTTCTTTCAATTATTTCCAAAACCATTATTAACTTTAGATCAATTGAAATTATTAAAATATGATAATCTATTATCAGGAAATTATAAATCTAATTTAGATATTGGATATAATTGTAAACTCAAATTTGAAGAAGAAGTAGAAAAATACTGTTATATGTGGAGAGAAGCTGGTCAATTTTCAAAAAAAGATTTAAATGTAAATTAAATAAATTAAGTATATTAATAATATGATAATTTATATTATTTATTTTTAGTTTGTTAAGTTTTTATATTTATTACTTATATTTCTACCAAATCAATTATGTATGAGATTGAAGTAAAACAAAATATTAATTTTAATAATGAAAAAAAATTAAAGACCCAGCGTCGAATTAAAAACAAAAAAATCTAAACACGAGTATAACAAACGAAATCAATCAGCTAAAAAAACTTTAAGATCATGTAACTTTTAATAGGCATGATTTTAATAAAGGTAAGGATAAAATTTAAAATTTTTATGCTGATTTAATTTTTTTTTCTATAAATTTAGGAAAATCATCTTCATCAATCAAATCTTCTTTTTTACCTTTAGGCTGAAAAATTATCATTAAGTGAAGTGGGCAATATGAAAATTTTTCAACCGTTTTTCTTCCGCAAAAAGAAGCATCAGGTTCATTTGGATGACCTTCCATGTATTTACAAGTATGATCAGTAAGTTGCTCTAAATGCAAATTTTTTGCTGGTTCAAAATCTTTATCTAAGAG
>CAJWKX010000007.1 GCA_913043015.1 uncultured Candidatus Pelagibacter sp.
ATATGGACGTTGCTCTTAGAAAGTTTGGTTTTAATAATCAGATGATTTGGCACAACGATCACGAACTACCGAAATGTGATTTAATTGTTCTTCCCGGAGGATTTTCTTATGGTGATTATTTACGATGCGGAAGTATTGCAGCAAAATCGAAAATAATTAAATCAATAATCAATTTTGCTAATTCTGGAGGATTAGTTATTGGAATTTGTAATGGCTTTCAAATATTAATTGAAACAGGTCTTCTTCCTGGTGCTTTATTGAGAAACAAATATTTAGAATTTATTTGCAAAAATGTATTTATAAAAATTAACAATTCGGAAAATAAATATTTTAAAAATATAAAAAAAAACATTCTTGAACTTCATATAGCTCACAACGAAGGTAATTACTTTTGTTCTGATGAGGAACTAAAATCTATTAATGATAACAATCAAATTGCAGTAAATTATTGTAGTAAAAACGGTAATGTTTCAGAAGAATCTAATCTAAATGGTTCAATAAATAATATTGCTGGAATATTTAACAAAAATAAAAATATCCTTGGAATGATGCCTCATCCTGAAAGAATGATTGACTCTTATTTGTCTGGAAAAGATGGATCAATTTTTTTTGAAAATTTAATTGAAAATTTAAAATAATGGAAGTTAACGAAAAAATTGCAATCGAACATGGACTTAAAAAAGAAGAATTTGATAAACTTTGTAAGCTACTAAAAAGAGTGCCTAATATTACTGAACTTGGAATTTTTTCAGCAATGTGGAATGAACATTGTTCTTATAAATCTTCAAAATTGCACTTAAAAAAAATGCACACAAAAGGAAAAAATGTCATTCAAGGACCCGGTGAGAATGCTGGTGTAATTGATATTGGTGATGATGATGCTATTGTTTTTAAAATTGAAAGTCATAATCATCCTTCTTTTATTGAACCTTATCAAGGTGCTGCGACAGGTGTTGGAGGAATAATGAGAGATGTTTTTACAATGGGTGCTAGACCTATTGCAAATTTAAACTCTATTCATTTTGGTTCACCACAACATAAAAAAACTAGAAATTTATTAAGAGGTGTTGTTCATGGAATTGGTGGATATGGAAATTGTATAGGCGTACCAACGATTGCCGGCCAAACTTGTTTTGATGAATCTTATAATGGAAACATTTTAGTTAATGCAATGACTTTGGGTTTAGTTAATAAAAATAAAATTTTTTATTCCAAGGCTGCTGGTATTGGAAAACCCGTTATATATGTAGGTTCAAAAACTGGTCGAGACGGAATACATGGTGCGAGTATGGCTTCTGCAATTTTTGACGAGAAAATAGAAGAAAAAAAACCAACAGTACAAGTTGGAGATCCATTTACTGAAAAATTATTATTAGAAGCTTGTTTGGAATTAATGTCTGATGAATCAATTATTTCAATACAAGATATGGGTGCTGCTGGTTTAACTTCATCTAGTATTGAAATGGTTTCAAAAGGAATGCTTGGCATCGAATTAAACTTAAATAAAGTTCCTTGCAGAGAGGATAATATGAATCCCTATGAAATAATGTTATCCGAAAGCCAAGAACGAATGTTGATTATTCTTGAAAACGGCAAAGAAGAAAAAGCAAAAAAAATATTTGATAAATGGAATTTAGATTTTGCTGTAATTGGAAAAACTACTAATAGTAAAAAAATTGAAATCTATTTTGATGAAAAAAAAGTTGTTGATATACCAATTAATTTTTTAGCAGAAAATGCCCCTATATATGATCGAAAATGGAAAAAAAAAAAACTTCCTCAAAAAATAAAATTTAATATAGACGAATTAAAAGAATTAAAAATTACAGAAGTATTAAAAAAAATATTAGGAAACCCCAATGTATGTGACAAAGAATGGATTTGGCAACAATATGATCATACGGTTATGGGTGATACAATTCAAAAACCCGGGGGAGATTCTGGAGTAGTAAGAGTTCATGGGACTAATAAAGCTGTAGCTGCTTCCGTTGATTCGTCTGCTATATATTGTTATGCACACCCACTAACTGGTGCAAAACAAATAGTTTGTGAAAGTTGGAGAAATTTAATTTCAGTAGGAGCAAAACCAATTGCTATCACTAATTGTTTGAACTTTGGGAATCCGGAAAAAGAAAAAAATATGGGCGAATTTGTAGAATGTGTTCAAGGAATTATTGAAGCAAGTAAATATCTAGATTATCCGGTTGTCTCTGGAAATGTTTCTTTCTACAATGAAACAAAAGATAAAGGAATTAAGCCCACTCCATCCATTGGTGGTGTTGGACTAATTAAGGATTATAAAAAAATGGTAACAATGGATCTAAAAGAAGTTGATAATTTAATTATTGTAGTAGGAAAAACTGAAGGTCATTTAGATCAAAGTATTTTTGCAAGGAATATATTAGCTGAAAAAAAAGGACCTCCACCAGAAATTAATTTATTTAATGAAAAGAATAATGGAGAAACTATATTAAAATTAACTGATGAAGGTTTCGTTAAATCTGTTCATGATATTTCTTTAGGTGGTATTATGATTGGTTTAGCAAAAATGTGTATTAAGGGGAAAAAAGGAGTTAAAATTAACAAAATAAAAACTTTAGTTAATAAATTTCAATATTTTTTTGGTGAAGATCAAAGTCGTTATATAATTGAAATAAATAAACATAATTTGAAGAAAGTTAAGGAAATATTAAATAATAATTCGGTTTATTATGATGAACTAGGCATTGTTGTTGAAAAAGATATAATAATAGAGAATGAACCAATTCTAAGTGTTGAGGAATTAATGTATTTTAATACAAAGTGGTTAAAAGAATATATGCTCCAATAATGGCTATGGATTTAAAAGAAATTGAAAAATTAATAAAAGAAGCATTACCTGATGCCTCCGTTGAAATACAAGATTTAGCTGGTGATGGTAATCATTACTCTGCAACTGTTACTTCATCTCAATTTTCAGGAAAAAGTATTATTGAGCAGCACAAAATGGTGTATAATTCATTAAAAGGAAGAATGGGAAATGAATTGCACGCTTTAGCAATCAAAACCAAGGAGTAAAATGGATCAACAAATAAAAGATTTGATCAGTAATGAAATCGAAAATAATGAAGTTTGTCTTTTTATGAAAGGTACACCAGATTCACCACAATGTGGTTTTTCAATGGTTGTATCTAATATGTTAAAAATTTTAGAGGTTAACTTTAAAGGTATTAATGTTTTAGAAAATGAAAATTTAAGACAAGGAATAAAAGAATTTAGTGACTGGCCAACTATTCCACAATTGTACATCAAAAAAGAATTTGTTGGAGGTTGTGATATTGTTAAAGAAATGTTTGAGAATGGTGAGCTTGTAAAATTATTTGAAAGCAAAAATATTAATATTAAGAAAAAAAATTAATTATCTAGAATAATACTCAATTACCAAATTTGGATCCATAACAATAGGATAAGGAACTTCTTCAAATTTTGGAATTCTTACAAATTTTACTTTTTTATTTTTTTCATCTAATTGTAAGTATTCCGGAACTTCTCTTTCTTTATTTGCTAGAGCAATATCTATTAAAGCTAATTTTTTAGATTTATCTCTGATCTCAATGGTATCTTCTTCTTTAACCTGATAACTTGAAATATTTACTTTTCTACCATTAACCTTAACATGGCCATGATTAATTAATTGCCTTGATGAGAACATTGTATTTGAAAGTTTTGCTCTATAAATAATCGCATCTAATCTTCTCTCCAATAATCCTATTAAATTTTCAGCCGTATCCCCTTTTTTCATAATGGCTTTTCTATAAGCATTTCTAAATTGTCTTTCATTTATATTTCCATAATAAGATTTTAATTTTTGCTTAGCTTGAAGTTGGATTCCATAATCTGAAGGTTTTGACATTTTTGATTGACCATGTTGACCTGGAGGATAAGCTCTAGTATTGAACGGACTTTTTGGTCTTCCCCATAAATTTACGCGTAACCTTCTATCTACTTTATGTTTAGAGTTTAATCTTTTTGTCATTAGGTAGATCGCTTTATAAACTTAAGCATGATTTTGTCAATCAACCTTTTTTCTTGAAAGGATAGCAATTACACTTGATAAAATACGCGTTTCCTTTTCTGATAGCTCCATTTTATAAAAAATACTTCTTAAATTTTCCAGCATTATCGGTTTCTTTTCAATGGGCTTAAAAAAATTTCTCTTTTCAAGATTTCTAATACAAAAATTGACCATTGAATGAATGCTTTTTTTGCTAGCAGATTTAACTTTTTTTGACTTTGAATATTTTGATTTTTTTAATTCGATTAAATTAGCAACAACTTGAGCAATAATGATAACACTATGTGATAAATTTAAAGATTTGAATTCAGGATTTGTTGAAATTTGCATGATGCAATTAGCATAGCTAATTTCATTATTTGATAAACCCGAAGCTTCAGAACCAAATAAAAATCCAATTTTTTTGCTAAAATCAATATTATTTAAATCATTTAATCTGAAATGTTTTAAGTTCTTGTTTCTAAATCTTGAAGTTGTAGCTATCAAATAATCAAATTTGTTAACAATGGATTCTAAATCTTCATAAACTTTGCTATTTTTAATAATCTCTTTTGCTCCAACTGAAGTTGCTAAAATTTTATCATTAGGAAAAATAGGTTTTGGTTTAACTATGATTAATTTATTAAAATTAAAATTTTTTATAGCCCTAGCGCAAGCTCCAATATTTTCGGATAGTTGAGGCTTATGAAGTATAAAAGAAATATTAGAAAATGACATTAATTACTAGCAGGAGCATTATCTTTAAACAATTTATAGTCTATACTATCAATAAGAGCTTTAAATGATGCTTCAATAATGTTTGCAGATACACCAATAGTAAACCAATTTTTTCCTTTTGAATCTTTGCTTTCTATTGAAACTCTTGTTACTGCTTCTGTTCCAGTATTTAATATTCTAACTTTATAATCGACTAACTTTAAATCTTTCAAGTATTGAGAATATTTAACAAGTTTATCAACATTATTTCTAATTGCGTTATCTAGTGCGTGAACGGGACCATTGCCTTCTCCTTCACACAAAATTAAATTTTTATCTACTTCCAGTTGTGCTTTTGCAGAAGAAATTATATTTCCTGACTTATCTTTTTTTACACTAATATCATATTCTTTAATTGAAATATATCTTGGTATTTCACCCATTATTCTTCTAGCCAACAGTTCAAATGATGCATCTGCTCCGTCATAACTATATCCGATAAATTCTCTGTCTTTTACTTCTTCAAGAAGTTTTTTTATTTTTAGGTCATCTTCTTTAAAATTTATACCAATTGACTTTAGTCTAGATATAATATTTGATTTTCCAGATTGATCTGAAACTACAATATTTCTTACGTTACCAACTAATTCTGGTTTGATATGTTCGTAAGTTTTTGGATCCTTTTGAACCGCGGAAACATGAAGTCCACCTTTATGTGAAAATGCTGATGCACCAACATAAGGCAAATGTTGATTTGGTTTTCTATTTAATATTTCATCTAATAATCTTGAAGCCTGAGTTATTTTACTAATGTTTTCAGATTTAATATTGGTTGAAAAATTATTACCGTAATATTCTTTCAAATGAATTGTGGGTATAACAGACATTAAGTTTGCATTACCACATCTTTCTCCGAGTCCATTAATCGTTCCTTGCACTTGTCTAACTCCTGCAGATACTGCAGCTAAAGAATTTGCAACTGCATTACCAGTATCATTGTGTGCATGAATTCCAAGATTTTTACCTGAAATATGATTTGTTACTTCTCTTACAATTTTTTCAACTTCATCAGGTAGAGTTCCGCCATTAGTGTCACAAAGAACAATCCATCTTGCGCCATTTTCATATGCAGATCTGACACAAGATATCGCATAATCTTTATTATTTTTAAAACCATCAAAAAAATGTTCAGCATCAAACATAAATTCTTTATTTTTTTTTACAAAATGCTTAGTGCTCTCAATAATATTTTCTAAATTTTCTTCTTTCGAAATTCCTAAAGCTACATCAACATGATAATCCCAAGATTTTCCAACAAGACATATAGCTGAAGCTTTACTGTTAAGTAGAGCCGATAAACCAGGATCATTCTCAGCACTTCTTCCAGATCTTTTAGTCATTCCAAATGCAGTTAATTTAGAATTATTAAATTTAATATTTTTTTGAAAAAATTCCGTATCAGTTGGATTTGACCCAGGCCATCCACCTTCAATATAATCAACTCCCAATTTATCAAGTGATTCAGCAATTTTTATTTTATCATCAATTGAGAAATCAACTCCTTGTGTTTGAGCCCCATCTCTTAAAGTTGTGTCAAATATGTATAGTTTTTCTTTACTCATTTTAATTTCCAAAAGGTTTTACCATCTTTATCTTCGATTAATACACCTTTATCTAACAACTCATTTCTTATTTTATCAGCTAGTTTATAATTTTTTTTATCTCTTGCTTTATTTCTTTCATCAATTTTTTCTAATATTTCATGTTCTGATATAGTTGATTTACTTTTTTTAAATTCTACCCATTTATTTTTAGTATCTTTAAGTAATCCAACAAAATTACAAGCTGAGATAAAAATTTCTTTATCTTTTAAGTCACCTTTTTGAGATTTTTCAAATAATTTATGTAGGTTAGCAATATAACCTGGCGTATTTAAATCATCGTACAAAGGATTCAAATATTCATTTGGAATTAAAACTTGTTTTTTTAATTCTATGTAACTTTCATACCATTTGTTTAAAGTATTCTGGCATTGATTGGTTAAATTTTCACTCCAATCTAATGGTTGTTTATAATGAGTGCTCATTAAAGCTAATCTTAAAACTTGACCGTTAATTTGCTTTTTAAAGTTATTTATTTTTAATATATTTCCTTGAGATTTTGCCATTTTTTCATTGGACATCGTAATAAAACCATTATGCACCCAATAATTTACAAATACTTCATTTTCATTTGCACATCTTGATTGTGCAATTTCATTCTCATGGTGGGGAAAAATTAAATCTCTACCTCCCCCATGTATATCAAATTTATCTCCTAGGTATTTTTTTGACATAACCGAGCATTCTAAATGCCATCCTGGTCTACCCTTTCCCCAAGGAGATTCCCAGTATGGTTCTTTATCTTTCGATGGTTTCCATAAAACAAAATCTTCAGGGTTTTTTTTATTTTCAGATACTTCAACCCGTGATCCAGCAATTAATTCTTCTAGATTTTTATTAGACAATTTTCCGTAATCCTTATATTTCTTAACCTCAAAATATACATGCAGATTATTTGAGTAAGCATATCCATTTTGAAGTAATTGATTAATCATTTTAATCATTAAAGAAATGTTTTCTGTTGCTTTAGGTTCAAAGGTAGGATTTTCGCAATACAGATAAGCACAATCATCATGAAAATTATTTATAATTTTTTTTGTTAATTCTTCTGTAGATATATTCTTTTCATTGGATGATTGAATTATTTTATCGTCTATATCAGTAATGTTTCTTACATAAGTAACTGATTTGTCTCCAAACTTACATTTTAAAACTTTAAACAAGATATCAAAAACAACGAGTGGTCTTGCATTACCAATATGTGGGTCATCATAAGCAGTGGGTCCACAGACATACATGCCAATTTTATTTTGATTTATTGGTACAAATTTTTCTTTTTTGTTTCCAAGACTATTTGATAAAAAAATATCTTTATTCATAAATATTAGAAATATACATTTTATTTAGATTTGTGAATCTAATTAGTTTGGAATTTTACAAACTGGAATTGGTCCCATTTTATGTAAATTTAATTTTCTTTTTTCTAGGTATTTTGATCTATTAGGTGAATTGGGATTTGTCATCGCCTCTTCAAGTTCCTGATATGTTAGACCTAATTGACCAACATCCGTTCTTCCATCGTCCCATAATCCATCGGTTGGTTGAGCAGTAATTATTTCATCCAATATTCCTAGTTCTTTTCCTAGATCCCAAACATCTGTCTTTGTGCAGTCAGCAATTGGTGAAATATCAACTCCTCCATCACCATATTTTGTATAAAAACCTACACCAAAATCCTCAACTTTATTACCTGTTCCCACTACAATTCCATTATTTGCTGCAGCAATTTGATAAAGAGTTGTCATTCTTATTCTTGCCCTTGAATTAGCTAAACCATGTTCACTATCAAAATCTGATAATTCTAATTGAAATGATTTAAACACTTCATCAAGATCTATTGTATGAGATTCGACATTATTAAATTTATCTTTTAACCATTTTTTGTGTTTTAAACTTAAATCATGTTGTGCAGCAATTTGTTTAATTGGCATTGATACAACAATAGTTTTTAAACCTGTCATTGCACATAATGTGCTTGTTACAGAAGAGTCAATTCCTCCAGATATACCGATAACTAAAGATTGTGCTTTCTTGGGCATTGAATTAACATAATTAAATATCCAATCTTTAATAAACATAGCTTTTTTACTTACTTCCATAAATCAAATATACGTTATTGGATTTCTTTTATAAACGCTTAAGATACCGCTCTAATTCCACTTCTTAGGTTACTAGAATTTTTTTTAATCTCATCAGAAATTAAAAATGCAAGTTCCAAAGCTTGGTTGGCATTTAATCTTGGATCGCAGTGAGTATGATATCTGCTAGATAAATCTTGATCAGAAATTTTTTGAGCACCACCTGTGCACTCTGTGACGTTTTGTCCGGTCATCTCTATGTGTAAACCACCTACATAAGATCCTTCACTTTGATGAACAGCAAAAACATTTTTTACTTCGTTTAAAACATTATTAAAAGGTCTTGTTTTAAATCCTGTGGCAGATTTAATTGTATTTCCATGCATTGGGTCACATGACCAAATAACATTTAAACCTTCTTTTTTAATAAATCTTATCAGTTTTGGTAAAAATTTTTCAACCTTATCATGGCCAAATCTTGAGGTTAACGTGATTTTTCCCTTTTCATTTTTTGGATTTATTACATTGCAGATTTTAACAATTTCATCAGGTTTGGATGTTGGTCCACACTTAATTCCAATTGGATTTTCAATACCTCTGCAAAATTCAACATGGCCTCCATCTAATTGTCTTGTTCTATCACCTATCCAAACAAAGTGTGCTGAAGTATCATGATACTCACCCGTAGTTGAATCAACTCTAGTCATACTTTCTTCGAAAGGTAATAATAATGCTTCATGGGAAGTCCAGAAATTTACTGTTTTTAATCTTCTGTTGAATTCAGAATTTATTCCGCAAGCATCCATGAATGCTAAAGCATCAGCAATTTTATCTTGTAGCTCTTTAAATTTTTTTGCTTGAGGGCTTTTTTTAATATATCCTAAATTCCATAAGTGGACTTTTTTAAGATCAGCAAATCCACCATGTGAGAAAGCTCTTAATAAATTTAATGTTGAAGCTGCTTGAGAATACGCTTTAAATAATCTTTTTGGATCAGGTTTTCTTGCTTTTTCACTAAATTCAATTCCATTAATATTATCACCCAAGTAACTTGGTAATTCTTTATCACCTTGTTTTTCTGTAGGAAGACTTCTTGGTTTAGAAAACTGTCCTGCAATTCTTCCAACTTTTATAACGGGTAAAGATGCTGAATACGTTAAAATCAAAGACATCTGCAATATGACTTTGAAAGTATCTCTTATATTATTCGGATTAAACTCTGCAAAACTTTCCGCACAATCGCCTGCTTGTAATAAAAAAGCTTTACCATCTACAACATTAGCAAGTTGCTCTTTTAAATGTCTTGTTTCTCCAGCAAACACTAATGGAGGAAAAGTTCTCATTTTATCAAGAACTACATTTAATTCTTTCTCATCCTTATACTTAGGAATGTGTTTTACTGGATAATTTTTCCAACTGCTTATTTTCCACTTTTTCATATTTCAACTCAAGGGTGTTCTATCAAAGTTTAATAATTATTCAACAGTAACTGATTTAGCTAAATTTCTTGGCTTATCAATATCATAACCTTTTTTTAGTGCAGTATAATAGGCTAATTTTTGAAGAGGAATGGTTATTAAGAAAGGCAACAAATCTTCAGAAATATTTTCGACTTCAATTTTTTCCCAAATATTTTCTGAAAAAACTTCATCTTTACTTTTATTAGTAATCAATAAGACTTTAGCACCTCTTGCAATTACTTCTTGCATATTAGAAATAGTTTTTTTGTAGTATTTGTCTCTTGGTGCTAGTACAACAACTGGCATTCCATCTTCAATTAATGCAAGTGGTCCGTGTTTCATCTCTCCAGCTGGATAACCTTCTGCATGGATATATGCAAGTTCTTTTAACTTTAAAGCACCTTCTAAAGCAATTGGAAAAGAATATCCTCTTCCTAAAAACATTGACCCTTTAGCATCAGTAAATGAATTACATATTGCTTGAATTTGAGTTTCTGTAGTCAAAGTATTTTTAACTAGTTTAGATAATAGAGACAAATTTTTGATTTTATCTAGAAAAGTTTTTCTATCTATTTCTTTCCTTATAGAACCAATTTTCAAACATAACAAATATAATACAAGCATTTGGCCCAAAAATGCTTTTGTTGATGCAACGCCAATTTCAGGGCCGCAATGAATTGGCAAAACAAATTCTGAATCTCTAGCTATAGAACTTTCTACAACATTAACTACGCTACATGTTTTCATGCCATTTTTCTTGCATAAATCTAAAGCTGCGTAAGTGTCTGCAGTTTCTCCTGATTGGGATACAAATATATACAAAGTGTCTTTTTTAAATCTATTTTTTCTATATCTGAATTCTGAAGCTATATCCGTTGTTACATCTAAAGATGTTAACTGTTCAAACCAGTATTTTGCCATTAAACATGAATGGAATGCAGTTCCACATCCAACAAGTACTATTGAAGATACTTCATCTGTTTTCCAAGGAAAGTTGTATATATTTATGTCTCCATTAGCTTTATCTACGTATTCATTTACACAATTTTTTATGGTAATTGGCTGCTCTTCAATTTCTTTTTCCATAAAATGTTTATAGTCACCTTTATCATAATTTTCTTCACTTGAAGAAAGTTCCAAAATTTTCTTATTAACTTTGTTTCCATTTTCATCAAAAAACTCAACATGATCTTTTCTTAAAATGCAAAATTCGCCATCATTTAAGTATGAAATTTTATTAGTCATTGACTTCAGTGCGTAAGAGTCAGATCCAAGGTAATTTTCTTTTGGACCGTAACCTACTGCTAAAGGTGAACCTCTTCTTGCACCAACAATTAAGTCTGGTTGATCTTTAAAAATTATACCTAAAGCAAAACTACCATGAATTCTTTTTAACATTTTAAGTATTGAATTTTGTAAATCATTTTTTTTTAAATATTCTGTAATTAAATGAACAATTACTTCGGTATCTGTCTGAGATTTAAAGTTATGCCCTTTTCTAATTAAATGTTTTTTTAAAAGCGTAGAATTTTCTATGATGCCATTATGGACTATTGAAACTCTTTCAGAAGAATGAGGATGTGCATTAACTTGATTGGGAACACCATGAGTTGCCCATCTCACATGACCAATTCCAACATTCCCTTGTAAATTTTTGTTTACAAGATTTTTTTCCAAATTATCTACTCTACCTTCGCATTTTACTTCATCTATTAGTCCGTTGTATAAAGTAGCTATTCCCGCTGAATCATATCCTCTATATTCTAATTTTCTTAAAGAATTAATTATAGATGATGTAACTGGTTTATTGCTTGTAATTCCTACTATTCCGCACATTATTTTATTTTTTTATAATTTTTAATTTCAATTTGATCTGATCTAGCCAAAGCCAATGATTTTTTATTTACATTCTTTGTTATTACAGATCCTGCGCCAACTAAACTTTTTTCATTTATGGTGACAGGTGCCACCAAAGAAGAATTTGAACCAATAAAAACATTATTTTTAATTGTTGTTTTGTTTTTTCTAACTCCATCATAATTACAAGTTATTGTGCCGGCTCCAATATTAACTGAGTTTCCTAAAATTGAATCACCTATATATGACAAATGGTTAACCTTAGATTTTTTTCCAATAGTAGTTTTTTTAACTTCTACAAAATTTCCAACTCTAGATCCTTTTTTTAAAATTGTTCCTGGTCTAATTCTTGCATAAGGACCAACATTTACATTATTTTCAATTGTGCAATTTTCTAGCTGTGTAAAGGAGTTAACTTTAACATTATTTCCTATTTTTACTTTTGGACCAATTACTACAAAAGGATCAATAACAACTTTTTTCCCAATTGTGGTATCTTTTGAAAAAAAAGTTGTATCTGGCCCTACCATTTGTACACCTGAGTTTATAAATTTACTCCTAAGTTTATTTTGAATTTTTTGTAAATTTGTTTGTTTCATTTAAAAAAATCTTTATATTAAGAAAAACAATATCTTAATTCACAAATTGTTTCTTAAAAATACTTTATAAATGATTCAAAAATTTACAATATTATTCGATTTAGATGGGACTCTTGTAGATACAGCGCCAGACCTAATGAATGCTCATAATCATGTTATGAAAAAATTTGGTTTTAAAACTAAGACTACCAATGAAATTAGAGCTATTGTTGGAAAGGGTGCGGATGCTTTAATTGGAAAATCAATTTGGGGGCAAGCAAAAATGGAATTTGGCAGAATAGAAGATAAAAAACTTAAAAATGAAATGGTTAAAGAGTTTATTAATTTCTATGGAAAAAACATAATTAAGGAAAGTAAACTTGTAAATGGAGTCGAAGAATTTTTAAAATGGAGTAGATCAAAAAAAATTTCCATGGCTGTTTGTACAAACAAACAAGAGCATTTAGCAATTGATCTACTAAAAAAAATTAATATTTATGATTATTTTGAATATGTTGCTGGAGGAAATACTTTTGAAATTTGCAAACCAAATCCAAAACATTTAACAAATGTAGTTGAAATTTTGAATGGAGATTTAAAAAAAACATTAATGATTGGTGACAGTGAAAACGATACTATTCCAGCTAAAGAAGCATCTATACCAGTAATATTACTTGATAATGGTTACACAGAAAAAAATACTAATGAAATTAATTATGACCATTTGGTAAAAGATTTTGTTGGTATTGAAGAAATTGTCAATCAATACTTAAAAGATTGATTTCATTCTTTTTTTTAATTATTAGTATAATAATTTAATTTAGGAGATTTTTGATTACATATAAAATAAAAGTATATCCATCCAAAATTCATTTACCAAAAAAAAAACAACTGGCTTGGAAAATTGCCGAAATAGCATCAGACAATACAAAGTTAAATAAAGATGCAATAGAAATGGTTATTAACAGGATAATTGACAATACTTCAGTTGCTATTGCTTCTTTAAATAGAAAACCTGTAATTACTTCAAGAGAAATGTCTTTGAAACATCCTAGAAAAAATGGAGCAACTATTTTTGGAATTAATTCAAAACTTAAATTTGATTGTGAGTGGGCGGCATGGACTAATAGTACTGCAGTAAGAGAACTTGATTTTCATGATACATTTCTTGCTGCTGATTATAGTCATCCTGGTGATAATATTCCTCCACTTCTAAGTGTGGCTCAACAAAATAAAAATAGTGGTTTGGATCTTTTAAGAGGAATTATTACCGCATATGAAGTTCAAGTAAGTTTAGTCAAAGGAATCTGTCTTCATAAACATAAAGTGGACCACATTGCACATCTTGGGCCAAGCGTTGCTGCAGGACTAGGTTCAATGTTAAAATTAAACACTGAAACAATTTATCAAGCCATACAACAATCTCTGCACACTACAATTTCAACAAGACAATCTAGAAAAGGAGAAATTTCAAGTTGGAAAGCATATGCGCCTGCACATGCGGGAAAATTGTCAATTGAAGCTGTCGATAGAGCAATGCGCGGCGAAGGTGCCCCAAGTCCAATTTATGAAGGTGAGGATAGTGTAATTGCAAGAATACTAGACGGAAAAAATTCATTGTATAAAGTTTCTCTTCCAAAAAAAAATGAACAAAAAAAAGCTATTCTTGAAACTTACACAAAAGAATATTCAGCAGAATATCAAGCTCAAGCATTAATTGATATTGCAAAAAAACTTAACAAAAAAATTGATAATCTAAATCTAATTAAAAAGGTTGATATTTATACAAGTTATCATACTCATTATGTTATTGGTACTGGTGCAAATGATCCTCAAAAAATAGATCCCAATGCAACTCGAGAAACATTAGATCATTCTATAATGTATATATTTGCTGTAGCTTTAGAGGATGGTGACTGGCATCATGTAAAATCATACAGTAAATCTAGAGCAAATCGCAAAAGCACAATTAAGATATGGCATTCCATTAAAACTCATGAAGAAAAAAAATGGACACGAAAATACCACGATCCAAATCCAAAAAAAAAATCTTTTGGAGCAAAAGTGGTGGTAACACTATCAAATGGTGAACAAATAACTGAAGAGTTAGACAAGGCAGATGCCCACCCTTATGGAGCAAGACCTTTTAAAAGAGAAAATTATATTAAAAAATTTTTAACATTAACTAAAAATATTCTTTCAAAAAAAGAAAGTGATAGATTTTTAAGCACAATTAAAAATTTAAGAAACTTAAAATCTGGTCAGCTTGATAGGCTAAATATCAAGGTAAAGAAATCTTATTTAAAAAGAAATACTAAAAAAGCTATATTTTAATGCACTTTGTTAAAAAAAATTCTGAAGAAAAAAGAAAAGATTTAGTTGACAAATTAAAAACTAAAAAAATATTAAGAATTCCTGGAGCATACAATCCATTAACTGCAAAATTAATTGAAGAAATTGGTTATGATGGTGTCTATGTGTCTGGTGCTGTAATGTCTAATGATTTAGGTTACCCAGATATTGGTTTAACAACTCTTAAAGATGTTAGTTATAGATCTAATCAAATTGGAAGAGTAACTAATCTTCCAACTATTGTTGATATTGATACAGGATTTAAGTCCTGCAAAGAAACAATACAAATATTTGAAAATTTTGGCATTGCAGCTGTACATATAGAAGATCAAATAGAACAAAAAAGATGTGGCCATCTTGATAATAAAGAAATTATTTCAAAAGAAAACATGGTTAATAAAATTAAAGAGTGTGTAAAATCAAAAAAAGATCAAAATTTTAAAATTATTGCAAGATCAGATGCTAGAAGTGTAGAAGGTTTGGATAAAATGATTGATCGTTGTAAATTCTACGCGGATGAAGGTGCTGAGATAATTTTTCCAGAAGCTCTAAGAGATGAAAAAGAATTTGAAATAGTTAGAAAATCTCTAGATTGCTATTTATTAGCCAATATGACTGAGTTTGGTAAATCAAAACTTCTAAATTACAAAGAATTAGAAAATTTGGGATATAATATAGTAATTTATCCTGTAACTGCTCAAAGATTAGCAATGAAAAGTGTGGAAGATGGTTTGCGCGATATTTTTGCATATGGACATCAAAATAATATTACTGATAAAATGCAAACAAGAAAAAGATTATATGAATTGATAGAGTATGAAAAATATAATTCACTAGATAAAAAGATTTACAATTTTAGTACTGATGGGCATGAATAAGTATGACAGATGAAATAAAAAAAAGATTATATGAATTTTGTAGAATATGAAAAATATAATTCCTAGATGGTCACGAATAATGAGCAATGATGTAAAAAAAGATGATGTTAAAAAAGGTTTAATAGGAATTGTTGTTGATGAAACAA
>CAJWKX010000008.1 GCA_913043015.1 uncultured Candidatus Pelagibacter sp.
AAATCAATACTAATTTAATAAAAATAAAAATCAATTAAGAGTTGTAGTTAGATTTTTTGTTATGAATTTATAATTTATGTTTCTATAATTCTTTATTTAGTTAACTAAATAAAACAAAAAGAGGGGAATATGAAGAAAGTATTAATAGCTTTAATAGTATTTGCATTAGCTCCCAGTATTTCACTAGCAGGACCAAAAATTGAAGTTTTGCATTGGTGGACATCTGGAGGTGAAGCAGCTGCACTTAAAGTTTTAAAAGACGATTTTGCTGCCAATGGTGGTGAATGGTTGGATATGCCTGTAACAGGTGGCGGTGGAGATGCTGCAAATGTTACATTAAAAGCAAGAATAGTTGCTGGTGATCCACCATCAGCTTCTCAAATCAAAGGTCCTACAATTCAAGAGTATGATCAAGAAGGAGTAGTAGCACCATACAATATTGATGCAATAGCACAATCTGAAGGATGGGATAATTTATTAGATCCAATGATAGCAGCAGTACATAAATGTCAAAATAACAGCGGTCCTTATTGTGCAGCTCCAGTAAACATTCATAGAATTGATTGGATCTGGGCTAACAAAGAAGTATTTGATAATAATGGTCTTTCCATACCTACAACTTGGGATGAGTTGAACGCTGCAGCTGATACACTTAAAGCAGCAGGAATAATTCCGTTTGCTCATGGTGGCCAACCTTGGCAAGATGCTACAGTATTTGAAGCAGTAGCTTTAGGTATAGGTGGAAATAATTATTATAAAAATTGTTATGTAAAATTGGATGAAAATTGTCTACGAAGTGAAACTACAGTTAAAGTTTTTGATCAAATGAGAAAACTTGCTAACTATACTGACCCAGGTAGTCCAGGTAGAGACTGGAACGTCGCAACTGGTATGGTTATAGAAGGCAAAGCTGGTTTTCAAATTATGGGAGACTGGGCTAAAGGAGAATTTACAGCTGCTGGTAAAGAACCAGGTGTAGATTATTACTGTGCTTCAACTCCATCAAATAATGGATACTTGTACAATGTAGATAGTTTTATTTTTTATAAAACTAGTGATCCTGATAAACAAGCAGGTCAAAAATTATTGGCTAAACTTATGATGGGTAAAAACTTCCAAAAAGTTTTTAACTTGTACAAAGGTTCAATTCCTGCACGTTTAGATGTACCAATGGATGAATTTGACGACTGTGCAAAAAAATCCAATGCTGACATTAAAACAGCCGGAGCATCAGGAGGTTTGGTACCAAGTTTTGCTCATGGGATGGCTCAAGGTAATACAATGAAAAGTGCTCTTCAAGACGTTGTTACAGAACACTTTAATTCTAGCATGTCTTCAGTAGATGCTGCTAATGCCTTAGCTGACGCAGTTTTAGCAAATATGTAATTATAACCTTGTTGTTGTTGTTATATTATAAAAAGGCCACTTTTTTTAATTGAGTGGCCTTTTTTTTAATTCTTATTTTTATTTATGTTTAAGTGGTTAGAAAAAAATTTACCTAAAATTGTATTAGCCCCATCAGTGGGTTTAATCAGTTGGTTTGTTTATGGTTTTATCCTATGGACGCTTTATATCTCATTTACAAATTCTAAAATTCTTCCAAAGTATGAGTTATGGGGTGTTGGACAATATGTTAAGCTTTGGGGTTTACGTAAATGGCATATAGCTGTTGATAATTTATTAATTTTTACTGTTCTTTTTTTAGCTATTTGCATAGTTATAGGAGTTGTTTTAGCAATATTTCTTGATCAAAAAATTAGAGCAGAAGGCGTTCTTAGAACCATCTATCTCTATCCAATGGCTCTTTCTTTTATTGTTACTGGAACTGCATGGAAATGGATTTTAAATCCAACTTTAGGAATTCAAAAATTATTTATTGATATGGGCTTTGAAAACTTCACTTTTGATTGGTTAGTTAACAGAGAAATGGCCATTTATACCATTGTTATTGCTGGGGTCTGGCAATCATCAGGATTTGTTATGGCTTTATTTCTTGCTGGTCTTAGATCTATTGACGATGAAATTGTTAAAGCCGCAAAAATTGATGGCGCAGGTTTATTTACCGTATATTGGAAAATCCTTATTCCTATGATGCGACCAGTATTTTTTACTAGTTTTGTTATTTTGGTTCACATATCAATTAAAAGTTATGATTTAATAGTTGCCCTTACTCAAGGTGGACCCGGTATTTCAACTACAATGCCAGCTCTTTTCATGACTCAAACAGCTTTTCATAAAAGTCAAGTGGGTTTATCAGCAGCAAGTGCAATGATGATGTTTATGGCTGTAGCAGCAGTTATTATTCCTTATCTTTATTCAGAATTGAGAAGAGAAAATGTCAGTTAATAATACTATTACGTCATACAAACAACTTGAGGAACGTTCTAAGATAACAAACTTGCTATTGAGATGGTTTCTTTATTTTATTTTAATACTTTTTGCTTTTTATTTTATATTTCCATTATATGTCATGATCGTAACTTCATTTAAAACAATGGAGGAAATTAGACAAGGCACTCTTCTAACCTGGCCAAGTCAATTAAATTTTGAATCATGGGCCGTAGCATGGGGCGGAAGAGGATATGGTGCTGGTGATACTTTTTTAAGGCCTTATTTTTGGAATTCAATTAAGATGGTTGTTCCAGCAGTAATTTTCTCAACTTTTATTGGAGCTATGACTGGATATGTTTTAACAAAGTGGCGTTTTAAAGGTGATAGATGGATTTTTCTATTTTTATTATTTGGTTGTTTTATACCTTTTCAAGCAATACTCCTTCCAATGGCAAGGACTTTAGGTGTATTAGGTATATCAAATTCTATTTTAGGGCTTGTAGTAGTTCATTCTATATACGGAATACCTTTTACTACATTATTTTTTAGAAATTATTATGTTTCTATTCCTGATGAATTAATTAAGGCCGCTAGAATAGATGGAGCTGGATTTTTTAAAATATTTTTTAAAATACTACTTCCTATTTCAGCTCCCATCATAGTTGTAACAGTGATTTGGCAATTTACTCAAATATGGAACGACTTTTTATTTGGTGCCACTTTTTCTTTTGGTAAAGCAGCTCCTATCCAAGTAGCTTTGAACAACATGGTTTTATCAAGTACTAGTGTTAAAGAATATAATGTTGATATGGCGTCATCAATTATAGCTGGCTTTCCTACACTCATTGTTTATGTATTAGCTGGAAAATATTTTATAAGAGGACTTACCTCAGGGGCAGTGAAAGGATAAAATGATAGCATTAAAAATACAAGATCTTTCAAAAAATTTTGGTAGCACAGAAGTTCTAAAAAAAATAAACGTTGAAATAGAAGAAGGAAATTTTTTAGTGCTTTTGGGACCCTCTGGATGTGGAAAATCAACTTTATTAAATATAATAGCTGGGCTAGAAACTATAGATGAAGGAGAAGTTTTTATTGATGATTATAATGTAAGCAAGGTTGAACCCAAAGATAGAAATATTGCTATGGTTTTTCAATCTTATGCACTGTACCCATCCATGAACGTAAAAGAAAATATTACTTTTGGTCTTAAACAATCCAAGACTCCTAAAGATAAAATTGAAGAACAGCTTAAAAAAATTTCTTCTTTTTTAAAAGTTAATGAATTATTAAATCGTAAACCTTCACAATTATCTGGCGGACAGAGACAACGAGTTGCAATCGGAAGAGCCTTGGTTAGAGAACCTAGAATTTTTTTATTTGATGAACCACTATCAAACTTAGATGCAAAATTGAGAGTTGAAATGAGACGTGAAATTAAAATACTTCATCAAAAGTTAAAAACAACGGTAGTTTATGTTACGCATGATCAAACAGAAGCTATGAGTTTAGGCACAAAAATTGCTATTATGAATCATGGTGTAATTCAACAGTCTGATACACCAAAAAACATATATAATAAGCCACAAAATGTATTTGTAGCTGATTTTATTGGATCACCGCCAATGAATTTAACTGAAGGTAAATTAACAAAAGAAGGTAATAATTTTTATTTTGTTCCAAACGAAGCCAATGAAACAAATAAAATTCCTTTAAAAAATTATGATTTTGTAAAACCTATTAATGAAAATAACAAAGAAGTCTTATTTGGTATAAGACCAGAACATATTTTTCATAAAAAAACAAATGAAAATGATTTCGAAGTTAAAATGAAATCTGAACTTAACGAGTATATAGGACATGAACAAATAGTTACTTTTAATTATTTTAATCAAGAAATATTAGGAAAATTTTCATCAACAATTGAAATGGGAACAAATAAAGAAGTAAATTTATACTTTGATTTAACCCAAGTATCTTTATTTGATAAAAATACAAGTCAAAGGATATAAATATTATGAAAGCAAAATATTATGATTTAATAAACAAAAGAGTTTTTATTACTGGAGGAGGGTCTGGTATAGGAGCATCAATAGTAGAACATTTTTGCGAACAAGACTCAGAAGTTTATTTTGTCGATATTAATGTAGAAGAATCTAATAAACTAATTTTAGATATTAAAAATAAAAATTTTAAAGTTCCAACATTTATTGAATGTGATCTTTTAAATATTAAAAAACTTCAAGATACAATATCAAAAATTATTTCTGACAAAGGTCTAATCAACATATTAATTAATAACGCAGCAAACGATGAAAGACATGCAATTGATGATGTTACCGAAGAATATTGGAATGAAAGAATGAATGTTAATCTTAGACATTATTTTTTTACTGTTCAATCAGTTAAAAAAACTATGATTGAAAATAAAGATGGAGTTATTGTTAATATTGGTTCAGCATCATGGATGATTGGACAAGGAGGAATGGCAGCGTACACTGCAGCTAAATCCGGTGTAGTTGGTCTTTCAAGATCTTTTGCAAGAGATTTGGGAGAGTTTAATATAAGAGTAAATTCAGTAGTACCTGGATGGGTAATGACAAAGAGACAAATAGAAAAATGGTTAACACCAGAATCGGAAACAGATATGATGAAAAAACAGTGTTTAAAACATAAACTAATACCATCAGATATAGCAAAAGCTGTTTTATTTTTTTCTTCTGATCAATCGTCAGGGTGCACTAATCAATCTTATGTGGTTGATAAGGGATGGTTATAATTAACCTGAATGTTTTATGAAAAAAAAAAATCTAAGAAGCAAACAATGGTTTGATAACCCTGAAGATCCAGGACAAACAGCAATATATTTAGAAAGATATCTTAATTATGGATTAAAGAGAGAAGATTTACAATCTGGTAAACCAATTATTGGTATTGCTCAGTCAGGAAGTGATTTGTCTCCTTGTAATAGACATTTTTTAGAATTAAGTGAAACAATTAAAAAAGGTATTCAAGATGCGGGAGGAGTTCCCATGGAATTTCCAACACATCCAATTCAAGAAACAGGCAAAAGACCAACTGCAGCTTTAGATCGAAATCTATCTTATCTGTCACTTGTAGAAGTACTTTATGGATATCCCATAGATGGTGTAATTTTAACAACTGGATGTGATAAAACTACCCCAGCTGCACTTATGGCTGCAGCAACAGTAAATATTCCTGCAATAGTTTTGTCTGGCGGTCCAATGCTAGACGGTCATTACAAAGGTAAAAAAGCCGGATCAGGTACAATTATTTGGGAAGCCAGAAGATTACTTGCAAAAGGTCAAATAAATTACGATGAATTTATGGATATGGCCACTGCTTCTTCCCCCAGTATTGGTCATTGTAATACAATGGGTACCGCCTCATCAATGAACTCTATAGCCGAAGCTTTAGGAATGTCGTTAACTGGGGGAGCAATTATTCCAGCGCCACATAAAGAAAGAAAAGATATTTCTTATCAAACCGCAAAAAGAATTGTTGAAATGGTTAATGAGGATTTAACACCTTCAAAAATAATGACAAAAAAAGCATTTGAAAATGCAATTAGGGTTGCAAGCGCTATCGGGGCTTCTAGCAATTGTCCTCCACATCTTATTGCAATTGCAAAACACATGGGAATAAAAATTGATATTGATGATTGGCAAAGACTAGGTCATGAAATGCCTCTTTTAGTAAACTGTCAACCTGCCGGTGAACATTTAATGGAGGGTTTTTTTAAAGCAGGAGGAATTCCAGCAGTTATGCAAGAATTAATCAAAAATAATAAAATACATAAAGATGTTTTAACTGTAACAGGAAAAACAATTGCAGAGAATTTAAATAAGGATATTAACATTGATGAAGATGTAATTAGACCATTTTCAAATCCTTTAGTAAAAAATGCTGGCTTTGTTATTATGAGAAGCAATTTTTTTAGTTCTGCAGTTATGAAAACTTCCGTAATTAGCAATGAGTTTAGAGATAGATATTTATCTAATCCTAAAAATCCAAATTGCTTTGAAACAACAGCTGTAGTTTTTGAAGGGCCAGAGGATTATCACAAAAGAATAAACAATGAAAATTTAATAATAGATGAAAATTCAATTTTAATTATTAGAGGATGTGGTCCCGTTGGCTATCCTGGTTCTGCCGAAGTTGTAAATATGCAACCACCTGATAGGTTGTTAAAAAAAGGAATTAATACATTACCAACTTTAGGTGATGGTAGACAAAGCGGAACATCAGAAAGTCCCTCTATATTAAATGTTTCTCCCGAGTCAGCAATAGGAGGAGATTTGTTAATTTTAAAAAATGGTGACAAAATAAAAATTGATCTAAATGAAAAAAGAATTGATGTATTATTAACAGATGACGAGATCAAGAAAAGAAAAGCGAATATTAAATTGCCAAAATTAGAAAACCAAACTCCTTGGCAAGAAATTTCAAGGAATATGGTTGGTCAACTTGATAGAGGAGCTTGTCTTGAAACAAAAGAAGTATTTTTGGATATTAACAATAAAAAAGGTATACCTAGAAACTCTCATTAATTATGAAAAAACTTGAAAATAAAAATATCATCGTAACAGCCGCAGGACAAGGAATTGGTAGAGCTACAGCAATAGCTTATTCAAAAGAAGGTGCAAATGTAATAGCTACAGATATAAATGAAAAAACTTTAAAATCTCTTAACGAAGAATTTTCAAATATAAAAGTAAGTACTTTAGATTCTACAGACAATGATGCCATAAAAGATTTTTGCTCAAAAATTGACAAAATAGATGTTTTGTTTAATGCTGTTGGATATGTCCACCACGGAACAATAATAGAATGTGAGGAAAAAGATTGGAATTTTTCTTTCGACATAAATGTTAAATCAATGTATTTCATGATAAAAGCAATACTTCCAAAGATGATTAAACAGAATAAGGGAAATATAATTAATATTTCATCAATTGTTTCAAGTTTAAGAGGTCTACCAAATAGATTTGCCTATGGAGCTACTAAAGCAGCCATTGTCGGTTTAACAAAATCAATTGCTGCAGATTTTATTAAAAATAATATAAGATGTAATGCAATTGCACCTGGAACAGTCCACACCCCTTCATGGGAAGACAGAGTTGCAGCTGCACCCGATCCAGAAAAAGCAAAAAAAGACTTTATTGCAAGACAACCAATGGGAAGACTTGCTACTGCCGAAGAAATCGCTGCTTTAGCTGTTTATTTAGCTAGTGATGAGTCAGATTTTATAACAGGAGTAGTTCACCCAATTGATGGAGGAATGAGTATTTAATACAAGGATTAAAAATGAAACTATTAAGAGTAGGAGATAAAGGAAAAGAAAAACCAGCTGTTTTAGATGCAAATGGCAAAATTAGAGATATAAGCTCTGCAATAAAAGATTTAACACCAGATAACCTAACTCATTTAACTATTGAAAAATTAAAAAGTTTGGATTTAGAAAGTCTTTCAGAACTCTCAAATAGTGAAAGAATTGGATCTTGTATTAGTAAACCAGGTAAGTTTGTTGCAATAGGATTGAACTATTCGGATCATGCTGAAGAAACAGGAGCACAAGTTCCATCTGAACCAATTGTTTTTATGAAAGCTACAAATTGTGTGAATGGTCCTAATGATGATATTGAAATTACGTCTTATTCAAAAAAACTAGATTGGGAAGTAGAACTAGGTATTGTTATTGGAAAAGAAGCTAAAAATATCTCGGAAAAAGATTCCAATAATCATATACTTGGCTACTGTCTTGTAAACGATATTAGTGAAAGAGAATGGCAAATAGAGAAAATGGGTCAATGGGTTAAAGGAAAATCCCATGACACGTTTGGTCCCATAGGACCTTATTTAGTTACATCAGATGAAATCAAAGATGTGAACAATTTAAATTTAAGTTTGGATGTAAATGGAAAAAGAATGCAAACAGGTAATACAAACAAGATGATATTTAATGTTTACCATATTGTTTCTTATCTAAGCAAATATATGTCATTGCAAGTAGGTGATATAATTACAACTGGCACACCTCCAGGTGTTGGTATGGGAATGAAACCTCAAGTATACTTAAAAGCTGGAGATGCAATGAGATTATCCATAGATAATCTTGGCGAACAAAACTCAAAAGTAGTTTCTGTATAAGTTGAAAATAAAAACATCAAAACCAGAGTGTATTTGGAAATTAAATACAATTCTAGGTGAAGGCACTCTTTGGGTTAAATCACACAATTCAATTTATTTTGTTGATATTAAAAGAAAAAAAATATTAATTTTAAATACAAAAAATAAAAAAAAGAAAATATTCAGAACTAATAAGGAAATTGGTTTTTTATCTCATATAAAAAACAATATATTTGTCTTAGGTTTAAAAGGTGAATTAAGAATTGTAAATCTTAGGACAAGAAAAATAATTAAATCAATAATCGTTGAAAAAGACAAACCTTTAAACAGGCTAAACGACGGAAAAACAGATTCAAAAGGAAGATTATGGTTTGGATCGATGGACAATCTTGAAAGAAAAATAAGATCTGGTTCGCTTTATTGTTTAGATAATAATTTAAATTTAACTGAAGTTGATAAAAATTATTATATAACAAACGGACCAGCATTTATAAATGCAGAGAATTTTTATCATACTGACAGCAAAGATAAAAAAATTTACAAAATTAAAATTGATAAAAAATTAAAAATAATACAAAAAAAAGTTTTTATAAAATTTAAAAACAAAGATGGCTCTCCTGATGGAATGACATTGGATAATCAAAATAATTTATGGATATGTCATTTCGGAGGAGCTTGTATTTCCGTTTTTAATAAAACTGGAAAAAAAATCCATAAAATCGATTTACCTACTAAAAATATAACTAATTGTACTTTTGGAGGACTTAATAATTCAGAATTATTTGTTACTTCAGCAAAAAAATCAATGAGCAAAAAAGATTTGAGAAAATTTAAGCTTTCTGGTTCATTATTTAGAATAAAAACCAACGTAAATGGAAGTATAGCTAAAAGATTTAATTATAATATATGATTAACTGGCTAAAATATGATTGAATTAATAATTGCCTTAGGAGCCGGGCTAATAAGTTTTTTATCACCTTGTGTTTTGCCATTAATTCCAGGCTATATAGCTTATATATCAGGAAGTTCTTTAAATGAACTATTAGAAAACAGAAATATTAATTTATTACCAATTATTTTATTTACATTTGGATTTTCTATTGTGTTTATTATTTTTGGAGCTACTGCAACATTTCTAGGAAAATTGTTTTTAAATAATTCTTTAGAATTAAGAATAATTGCTGGGGCAATCATTATCATCTTTTCACTTCATATACTTGGAATTATTAAATTAAATTTTCTTAACTATGAAAAAAGGATTTATACAAGCAACAATAAGGGCGTTGCAGGTTCAATACTTGTTGGTATGGCATTTGGTTTTGGCTGGACACCTTGCATAGGACCAATACTAGGATCTATCCTTGCATTAGCTTCAACTGAAGAAAGTATTAATCGTGGAATATTGTTATTGTTTTTTTATTCTTTAGGACTCGCAATACCATTTGTTTTATCGGGATATTTAATTCAAAAGTTTTTAGTATTTTCAAAAAATTTTAAAAAAAATATCAATCTAGTTTCAAAAGCAGGCGGAATAATTTTGCTTACAACAGGAATTTTAATAATAACTAATAAATTGCAATTACTTGGGTATTATATTTTTAATATCTTTCCATTTTTGCAAAATTTCGGTTAATAATAATCATTTTACAAAATGAAAAACCAAAGTTTACTCCAACAAAAATTATTAGATAAAGTTTTTGTATATACTGCGGAAACAACTCCACCAGATGCATCTGATAAAGAAATATTGTTAAAAAACGTGATGCCATTAAAAGGAGTTGCTGATGCAGTTAATGTTACAGATAATCCTGGTGCAAAAGCACATATGTCATCATTAACTGCCGCAATTATTCTTGCTCAAAATGGTATAGATCCAATATTACAATTAACTGTAAGAGATCGAAACCGTTTAGCTTTACAAGGAGATTTAATAGGAGCATCAGCTTTAGGTGTAAATAATATACTTTGTTTAAAAGGTGATGATCCAAAAAATGGTGATCAACCTGAAACTAAAATTGTAAATGATATTGATAGTTTAACATTAGCTTCTACTGCAAATATGATGCGTAAAGAAAAAAAATTTCCATCAGGAAGAATAATTGATCCTTCTCCAAAATTGTTTATAGGAGCAGCAGAAATTCCAACGCAAGGAAAACCCAATCCCAAAAAAATATTAGATGAAATCAACAAAGGTGTGGATTTCTTTCAAACTCAGTATGTTTTTGATCCAAAGTTATTAAATGAATACATGAAAGTTTTAGGAGACGAAGGAATTTTAGAAAAAACAAATTTTATAATTGGACTAGGTCCATTTGCTTCAGCAAAGAGCGCAAAATGGATGAATGAAAATTTACTTGGAGTAGATGTGCCAGATCAAATCATTAAGAGATTGGAAGGAGCAGAAGATCAAAAAGAAGAAAGCAAAAAAATATGTATAGAGCTAATAGATAATTTTCGTAATATTCAAGGAGTAAAAGGAGTTCATCTTATGGGTCATAAAAAAGAAGAAGTTATAAGTGAAATTATCAAGGAATCAAAAAAATAAAAAAAACATTACAAAGTTAAAATAGTTGATAAAAGACCATCTTTATCTGTATAGCATCCTTGCAGCCATCTACTTCCTGTACCAGAATAAGCAGTTCTTGCATGAAGAACTCTAGTATTATCAAGTATAAAACATTCTCCAGGAGCTAATTTAAAAGTAGTAGCCATAGCTGGGTCATCGATAATACTAGAAAATTTACGGTAAGCTTTGTAATAATTGGGCATATCATTGTAAGGAACATCTATAATAGGTGCAATCGAACGATTATTAAAATGAACTGCTGTTAGTTCATTGTCTGGAGATAGTTCAATCATTGGAAAACGAGATTTTAAATGGACATTTTTTTTCCCTTTAAATTCAAAACGTGAGCAGTATTTTGAAAGTAAATTAAAATAGTTTTTATTTTCTTTTTTTAGGCGAAGAGCGGCTTTAAAACCATCTATAACTTTTGAGTCGCCACCTCTGGCAGAACTTCTTAGACAATGAAGAATTTGCATTGTTGGAACTGGATTTCTATATGGATTATCAGTATGAGCTTGTAAACCAAGATTTGTATAAGCCAAATTAACCGCATTTAATTTTGATTTAACATCAAACCATTTGCCATAGTTAGTTTCACGCACATATCCAAAAAGTTTGGCTATTTTAATAACTGTTCCAGATTTTTTTTCACATCCACTCATTTTTGCAAAACCATAACAGTGAAGAGATTTAAGCCATTTAAGAAATAATTTTTTATTTGATTTAGCTAATTTATAACTAATAATTGGAACACGTTTTAAAGTAGCTTGTGACCAAGTTTTTAAATCACGATGGATCCAAACTTTTGAATTATTTTGTTTCTTATCATAAGCATGAGTTTCTAACCATTTAACAGAAAATTTAATTTGTTTTTTTTTAGGTAAAAAATTTAAAGTTATATTTTTACCGTCTTTATCAAGTGAGGCGTATTTAATATAAGTATTGACCGGTATATCAGAAATAGAAATTAAACGTTGCCCATTATTTTTATCTCTTGTCTTGGGATCATTAGAATTATCTCTTAACCAAGTAGAATGGTAGCGTATACTACTACCATCTATGCGAGTCACAAGAATTGCTTTTCCAGAATTTATAACTTTGACTGATTTAAATAAACTCATCTTATTAGATAATAAATAATTTCTAATTTTTTTTGTTACTAAATACTATCATAACTACTCCAAGAAGAATAATAGCTCCACCAATAAATAATTGTCTAGTTGGTTCTTCACCTAAAAGAAAAATTGCCGCTAATAATCCAGTAAGTGGTATACCCATAGTAACTATAGGCAAGACTTTGTATAAAGGGTTATTTTTTAAAACATAATAGAAACAACCATATGTTATTGGTTGCATAATGAATCCTAAATAAATCGCAATTATCCAACTATCAAGACTTGCTGTTTTAAAGTAATTAATTGTATTTCCATCAAAAATAGCAGAAAGAGTTATCAGTATTGGACCAGAAAATAAAGCTAACCAAGCAACAAGAGCTAATGGATTTATTTCTTTACTCAATGGTTTTACTAAAACTTGTCCCAAAGCCCAAATAGCTGATCCTATAACTGTTAAGGCAGCACCAATAAATTTACCATCTAAATTAGGTGAGCCAGTTAAAATATAAACCCCAGTAAATGCAATACTTATTCCTATTAAACTTCTGATAGTTGGTTTTTCTTTGAGCATAAAATATGCAAATACAACGCCAAAAGGAACTTCCATTTGAACAAGCAATACTGCCGCTGAAGCATCTATCATGTTTAACCCTGTGTATGTAAAGCTATACTGCAATGTGTTGGCTATAAGAGAGGCAATAAATATTTTTTTAAGAAAGCCTCTTGGTATTGGAAACCACCAAATTAAAATTGATGCTGCGAAAGTAAATCTTAAACCCATCAAAAGAAAAGGAGGAAAGTGTTCCATTGCTGGTTTAGCAATTACAAAACCAAAACCTAAAAAAATTGGAACTAGTGCAGCTAAAAATGTATCTTTAAGACTCAAAATTTACTCTCATTAATAAATTTTGAGAGCATTAATTTTTATTTTATAGGAATTTGTTTTTTTGGATCGTAAAATGGTAATGGTACCACTATTGCTTCTAAATTTGCATAAGGTGATTTAATTGTAAATTTAGTGTCATTTTTTGCATAATCTATTGGAATAAAAGCATATCCAATATTTTTCTCTAATCTTGGTGAATAACATTTAGATGTAACATAACCGATTTCGTTTTTATCATCAAATATAGGCCAATGATCAGGTACAAAGTAACCAGGTGTATACTGTGGTGGAACAACTTTACTTATAGGGTCTCCAAGGATTTCTATGCCAACTAATTTTCTTTTTATTCCTTCTTGTTTAATTTTTTTAAGCGCTTCCTTTCCTACAAAGTCAGCTTCCATTTCAAGATCAACTAATCTATCCATTCCAATCTCAAAAGGATTATCAGTTACTCTCATATCTTGGAAATAAGAAAAAATTCCAGCTTCTACTCTTCTTATTTGAGAAGGACCTGTTGGCGCTATTTTATGTTTTTCACCTGCGGCCATTATCATTTCGTAAAGTTCAGCACCTTTTTTGCCATCTCTCAAATAAACTTCATATCCAATTTCACCACTCCAACCAGTTCTTGAAATTACTACTGGAATTCCTTTTATCTCAGTTTGTTTACACCAGTAGTATTTTAAATCATTAACCCAAGATCCAAACAGTTCGCTCATCAAAGCTCTTGATTTAGGTCCTTGTACTTGTAAAGGAGAAACGTCTGGTTCTCTAAGTTCTATGTTATATTTATCTTTGCCAGCAACACCCATTGCCCAAAGCAACAAGTCACTATCAGAAATAGAATACCACCAATGATCATCAGCAAGTCTTAATAAAATAGGATCACTAAGGATTCCACCTTCATAATTTGTATTTAAAACATATTTACATTGATCTACTTGGCAGCCAGATAAGTTTCTTGGTGTTAATAATTGAGTAAATTTTGTTGCATCAGGACCTTTAATTTCGACTTGTCTTTCAACAGAGACATCCCAAAGAGTTACATCATTAACTAAACTCCAAAAATCTTCTTCAGGTGTATTATAATAAACTGGAAAATACATGTGATTATAAGTCGTGTATTCTTTACAACCCCATTTTAACGTAGATTCGAAGAAAGGAGATTTTCTAATCCTAGTTCCAAAGCCTAGATAAGGTTTGGGAGGAGTATTACTTCTCGTTGCCATAAATTTCGCCTAAAAATCGAAACGTGCTTTATTTTTTTTTAAGTGTCAATAAAAATAATTATGATTTTAAAATTTTGTTTTGAGGGTCATAGGATGGAGCATTTAAAATTTTTGCTGCTCTTTTTTGTCCTTGAATTTTTACCAAAAGCTCTACCCCATACTTTGCTAACTCAGATTTAACATAAGCAAAAGCAAGACTTTTGTTAACTCTAAAACCATATGCTCCTGAAGTTACCACACCAACAATTTTATCATTATGATAGACCGGTTCATTACCTCTTGCGTCTGCGTCACTAGCATCCACTTCAAGATAAACTATTTGTATATCAACTCCTGATTGTAGTTTTTCTCTTAGGGCTTCAGACCCAATGAAATTGCTTTTTTTATTTAAATTAAAAAACCGATCCATACCAGCTTCAACTAAGCTAATTTCTCCAGTTAGTTCAGCTCCCCAACCACGATAAGCTTTTTCCATTCTTAACGAATTTACGGCATACGTTCCAAAATTAGTAATATTTTCCTTTTTGCCCACTTCATAAATAGCATCATATAAAGATTCCATCTGTTTCATTGGATGATGTAATTCCCAACCCAATTCTCCCATATAATTAATACGAAGAGCTCTTACAGGCACTTTATTTATTTCTATTTCTTTTCCTTTTAACCAAGGAAAATTTGAATTTTCTAAATTTTCAGAAGTTAATTGTGATAAAACAACTCTGGATTTTGGTCCTGCTAAAACTAAAACTCCATAATCTTCTGTTACATTATTTATTTCAACTTTTTCACCTTTGTTAAGATTATGATTGAACCAGTCCAGATCCCTTATTTCAGAGGCCGTTGATGATAGAATATAAAAATTATCTGTAGACAATCTAGTTATAGTTAATTCACTTTGGATTCTGCCAATATTATTTAGTGTATGACCAAGAATTATACCTCCATCTTTTTTTGGAATTGAATTTGCACATAATCGATTTAAGTATGCTTCACTATCGCTACCCTTAATTTCGTATTTTGCAAATGTACTTAAATCTAAAATTCCAACATTGTTTTGAACATTTTCACACTCTTTTTGTACATATGGGAAAGCATTTGATCTTTTAAAACTATACTCTTCTTTCATTCCAGGTTTGCCAAACCATATAGGCTTTTCCCAACCATAAGAGTCTAAATATACAGC